>JACRDO010000021.1 GCA_016212885.1 Elusimicrobiota bacterium
GACCGGGTTCTGGTCTGGCGCAAGTTTTTCATTATTATCATTGCTTGTTACATGCCGGTTATTGCTCTTCTTTACTGGGCGGCGGTTGGGCATGCTTTATTTATGGGAGAAGTGTGGATGGGTTACTATTTTGTTTATATTCTACTTGTCGGTTTTGTTAAAAAACGCTTAAATCTCCAATTAGGTTGGTGGAAATGTATTGTGTTGGCCACACTATATTATTGCTCAACTCTGTTTTTACTTAGTAGTTTAACTCTTCACTATAATGATGCTTTGGGTTGTCTGTTCTCCTCATGTTCCCCGTGATATTGAGTCAGCATAAATGACGGACATTATTTATGCGAGACTCAAGGAGTTTGCAAAGGCAAGCTTGCCACGGGGAAAGAATTCGAGTTTGGTTGCGATTTCGCATTGACGAGGGCGTCGGATACGTCGTAGTCGGCGCCTACAGCTCCAAAATCCTCCCCACCGCCTCCGACGCCTTCCAGGCCTCCTTGGCCGCCTCGGAGCGCCGCTTGAACTCCACCTCGGAGTTGGCGAGGGTCTTCCTGCTCACCACGATGCGGTAGGGGATGCCGATGAGGTCCCCGTCCTTGAAGCGCACCCCGGGCCGCTCGGGCCGGTCGTCCATGAGGACTTCCACGCCCCGGATCGAGAGCTCGTCGTGGATGCGCGACGCCTCGGCCATGACCTCCGGGATGTCGGTCTCCACCGGGATGACGAGGACGAGGAAGGGCGCGATGGGAGCGGGCCAGAGTATGCCGGCCTCGTCGTGGCCCTGCTCGATCGCGGCCGCGACGATGCGGGAGACCCCGATGCCGTAGCAGCCCATCACCATGGTCCTGGACTCCTGCTCCTGGTCGATGTAGGCCGCCTTGAGGGCCTCGGAGTACTTGGTCCCAAGCTTGAAGACGTGGCCCACCTCGATGCCGCGGGAGAACTCGAGCCGCCCCCTGCACCTGGGGCAGGGGTCTTCCGGCGTGGCGACGCGGAGGTCCGCGAATGCCTCGACCGGGAAGTCCCGGCCGTGGTTCAGGTTCTTCTGGTGATGGTCCTTCTTGTTCCCGCCCGAGATGCCGTTGGCCACGCCCCGGATGGCGTAATCCGCCAGGATACGGACCTCGACCATCTGGCCCGTCTCGGCCTTCCAGCGGGGAAGGCCGACGGGGCCGGCGTAGCCCATGTCGCAGCCGGCGATCTTCACGTACTGCTCTTCGGAGGCGCGCTCGAGGGCCCCGCCGCCCAGGGCCCGGGAGAGCTTCGCCTCGTTGAGCTCGTGGTCTCCCCGGATGAGGGCCATGACCGGCCTCCCCTCATGGAGGTAGAGCTGGGTCTTGAGGAACCTCTTCGGGTCCGCGCCCATGAACTTGGCCACTTCTTCGACGCTGAAAACCTTCGGAGTATGGACCAGCTCCGGGGGGAGGGGGGCTTCCCGGGGCTCTAAGCCGTCCCAGGAGCACTCGGCGCGCTCGATGTTCGCGGCGTAGGCGCAGGCCGCGCAGGAGGCGATGACCTCCTCGCCGGTCTCGGCCAGGACCATGAACTCGTGCGAGAAGGCGCCTCCGATCGCGCCCGACTGGGCCTCCACCGCCTTGAAGCGCAGGCCGATTCGCGCGAAGGCCTTGGCGTAGGCGTCGTACATCACCTTGTAGTAGCGCTCCGCGTCTGCCTCGTCGGCGTGGAAGGAGTAGGCGTCCTTCATGTAGAACTCTCTCGCGCGCATCACGCCGAAGCGCGGGCGGATCTCGTCGCGGAACTTGAGCCCGAACTGGTAGAGCATGATCGGCAGCTGCCGCCAGGAGCGCACCTCACGGCGGACGAGGTCCGTGATGACCTCCTCGGCCGTGGGGGCGAAGCAGAACTCGGACCCCTTGCGGTCCTCGATGCGCAGGAGCTCCTTGCCGTAGAGGTTCCAGCGGCCCGTCTCCATCCAAAGCTCCTTGGGCTGGATGACCGGCAGCCAGACCTCCTGGCCCCCGGCCGCGTCCATCTCCTCGCGCACGATGCGCTCGACCTTCTTCAGCACGCGCAGGCCGAGCGGCAGCCATTCGTAGATGCCCGAGGCCAGCTTGCGGATCATGCCGGCGCGGGCCATCAGGGTGGCCGAAATATTGTCCGCGTCGGAGGGCGCCTCCCGGAGCGTGGGGATCAGGTAGCGGTCGAGGTTCAGCCTCATGATGCCCCCTATTTGGCTTGAGGCTGGACTGGCGCGGGGGCCGGGTCCCCGGGCGGCGTCTGCGTGCCCTCCGCCGCGCCCTTCCCGGCCTTCCGGGATTCGCGCAGGCGGAGGACGTCGTTGTAGGTCGCGAAGATGAGGATGGAGACCAGCAGGGCGAGGCCGATGGAGTTCACCACGGCCATGGTCTTCATCGTCAGCTTGCGGCGGCTCAAGCCCTCCCAGAGATAGAGCACGGCGTGGCCGCCGTCGAGGAGCGGGATCGGCAGGAGGTTGAAAAAGCCGATGGCCACGGAGATGAGAGCGATGAGGAACACGAGTTCCTCGAGGCCGGAGCGCGCGGCCTTTGAGACCATCTGGACGATCCCGACGGGCCCGGCGAGGTCGGGCCTCTCGCGGCGGCGGATCTTCTGGTAGAGGGTCTGCACCGTGTACTCGGTCCAGAACCAGCACTGGAAGAGGCCCTCCTGGACCGAGCGCAGGAACCCGACCCGGACGAAGACCATCTTCGGCTTGATGCCGATGAGGCCGCGGCCGAGCGCCGCGTCGAATTGGGGCGTGGTCTCGGCCTTGGCGGGCTTGCCCTCGCGCCGGTACTCGATGATGACCTTCTTGTCCGCGCTGCGGTGGATGAGCGCGGCGAGCTCGGCCCAGGTCTTGACCTCCACCGCGTCCACGGCCAGGATCACGTCCCCGTCCTTGAGGCCCGCCTTCTGGGCGGGCAGGCCGGCTGCGATCTCGCCCACGATCGGCTCCGTAGACGCCTCGGGCATGCCGTGGAAGGCGACCACGGCGAAGAACAGGAGGAAGGCGAGGAAATAGTTCATCACGGGCCCGGCCGCGACGATGGCGAGCCGTTGCCAGGGGGAGCGGCTGAAGTACTCGTCCGGATGGCCGGTGCAGTCCTCGATCGACTCGCCCGCGGGTTTCACGTAGCCTCCCAGGGGCACCGCGCAGGCGGAGAAGCGGGTGCCGTGCGAGGTCACGCCGAAGACCTCGGGCCCGAAGCCGAAGGCGAAGCGGATGACCCGGATGCCGAGCCACTTGCACACGATGAAGTGGCCCAGCTCGTGCAGGAAGATGACGAGGCCGAAGGTGAGCAGGACCGCCAGGGTGCTCAGGAGCCAGGCCGGCATGGAGGCCTCAGTCTACGAATTTCCGCCCAACAGCACAATGGCGTAGTAGAACGCCGGCGCCAGGAGGAAGAAGGAGTCCATGCGGTCGAAGACGCCTCCGTGCCCCGGCAGGAGCCCCGAGGAGTCCTTGACGCCCGAGGCCCGCTTGACGAGCGACTCAGTTGCGTCGGAAGCCTGCCCGAGGGTCCCAACCAGGAGCCCCAAGGCCAGGGCGAGCCCGGGGCCCAGGGTCTCCCTCAGGAAGAGCCAGCGGCCGAGCCATAGGGTCAGGATCGCCGCGGCCAGCCCGGCCGCCGCGCCTTCCCAGGATTTTTTGGGGCTCAGGACCGGGGCCATCTTGCGGCGGCCCAAAGCCGTGCCCGCGGCCCAGGCCGCGATGTCCGTCATCCATACTCCGGCGAAGAGCAGGAGGCAGAAAACCTCTCCGTGGACGGGAAGCTCCCTGAGCAGGACCAGATGCCCGAGGGGCCAGCCGATGAAGAGCGGCCCCAGCACGCTCAGCGCGGCGCGGTCTAAGGAATGCTCGCGGCGGAGGACCTCGCGAAGGAGCGCGGCCAGGACCAGGGCTGTGACCGCGAGGTGGTTCAAGCCCACCCCGGGCGCGGGAGCCTTCGTTGAGACCGGGCCAGATAGGCCCACGGCGAGCGCGATGAGCGCGCCGCCCGCGGTCGTGACCCAGGGCTGGACCCCGCGGCCGCCGATGCGCAGGATCAAGGCGTACTCGCGGCAGGCGAGGGCCGAGAGGAGCGCGGTGAAGGCCAGGAAGGGGAAGCCGCCCAGGTGGATGAGGTAGAGGACGAGCGGGACCGCGGCGACGGCGGTCCCGATCCGGGGCAGAAGCATCAGATGGTCGTGATCTCCTTCTGCTTGGCGCCGGCGATCTCGTCGACCTGCTTGATGTAGGCGTCGGTGAGCTTCTGGATGACCTCTCCGGCGGTCTTCTGGTCGTCTTCGGAGATATTCTTCTCCTTCAGGGCCTTCTTGACCTCCTCCATCGCCTCCCGGCGGTCGCCGCGGACGGCCACGCGGTAGTCCTCGGCCAGCTTGCCCACCACGCGCACGAGGTCCTTGCGGCGGTCTTCGGTCATGGTGGGCAGGGTGACGCGCACGACCTGGCCGTCCACCTTGGCCATGGAGCCGAGGTCCGCCTTGTTCAAGGTCTTCTCGACCTCGACGAGCTGGGTCTGATCCCAGGGCCTGACCTCCAGGGTC
This sequence comes from Elusimicrobiota bacterium, assembly GCA_016212885.1. Lineage (GTDB taxonomy): Bacteria > Elusimicrobiota > Elusimicrobia > UBA1565 > UBA1565 > UBA9639. The sequence goes on from JACRDO010000021.1 coordinate 4,525, forward strand.
CGGGCGTCGGGCGCCGAGATGGCCCCGACCGACTTGAGCGCGACGAGCTGGCCGTAGTACTCCATCTTCAGCCCCTCGAGCAGGGCGGGCGCGGCGCGGCCGGTGCGGACCCGGTTGAGCTCGTCTTTGAGCTTCGCGATCCGGGCCTTCATGTTTGCGTCGGCTTTGGTCTTAAAGTCCATTTCTTGTCTCCTGTCATTCCTCTATGATCGTCCCCACGCGCGCTCCGGAGACCGCCTTTGCGATGTTGCCTTGCGCGCTCAGATTGAAGACGACGATGGGCATGCGGTTCTCCATGCAGAGGGTGAGGGCCGTGGCGTCCATCACGCGCAGGCGGCGCCGGATCGCCTCCATGAAGCTGACCTTGGGCAGCATCCTCGCCCGGGTGTTGCGCTTCGGGTCGTCGGTGTAGACCCCGTCCACCTTCGTCGCCTTGAGCACCGCGTCGGCCTCGATCTCCACGGCCTTCAAGGCGGCCGCCGTGTCCGTGGTGAAGTAGGGGTTGCCGGTGCCACCGGCGAAGATGACCACCCGTTTCTTCTCCAGGTGTCGGATGGCGCGCCTGCGGATGTAGGGCTCGGCCAGCTTCGAGATCTCGATGGCGGTCTGCACCCGGGTGGGGACGCCCATGTCCTCCAGGGAGTCCTGCAGGGCCAGGGCGTTGACGATGGTCGCGAGCATGCCCATGTAGTCGGCCGTCACGCGGCCGATGGCGCTCCCGCGGTCCTTCTCCCCGCGCCAGATGTTGCCCGCCCCGATGACCACGGCGAGCTGGACGCCCTTGTCGTAGGCCTTGCGTATCTCGGAGCTGATGTGGCGCAGGGAGCCCGAGTCGATGCCGTGCGCCTCCCGGCCCAGGAGCGCCTCGCCAGAGAGCTTGAGCAGCACCCGGCGGAACTTGCGTTTGGCGCTCACGCGGGCTACTCCCCGCCCAGCTGGTAGCGCGCAAATCGCCGGACCTCGACCTTGCCACCGGCCTTCTTGGCCGCGTCGTCTACGAGGCTGCTCATCACGATCTTGGGATCGCGCATGCTCGGCTGCTCGAGCAGGCAGAAGGCGCCGAAGAAGAGCTTGTTGAGCTTGCCCTCGACGATCTTGCCGACCGCGGCCTCGGGCTTGCCGTCCTTGCGCGTCACTTCCGCGAAGATCTCCTTCTCCTTCTCCACGACGGCCTGGGGCACGTCCGAGCGCTTGACCCACTTGGGGCTCATGGCCACGGTCTGCAGGGCCAGCTCCCTGGCGAGGGCCGCCACGGCCTCATGGGCCGCCAGGGCGTCGCTTCCGCAGGAGAGCTCGATCATCGCGCCCTTCTTGCCGCCCTGGGTGTGGACGTAGGCGGCGAGCAGGCCCGGGCCCTTGAGCTCGAAGCGGTCGAAGCGCCGCAGGCCCATGTTCTCGCCGAGCTTGGCCTGCATGGGCGCGATGATCGGCCCGGCCGACTCGGGCCCAGGCAGCCGGCCCTCGCCCGCGGCCTCGGCCAGGGCGGAGGCGAGCTCCCTGAACTCCTCCGTCTTCGCGACGAAGTCCGTCTCGCAGTTGAGCTCCACGACGGCGCCCTTCTTGCCGCAGGGGGAGATGTAGGAGCCGATGAGCCCTTCCTTCGTGATGCGGGCGCTGCGCTTGGCCGCGTCGGAGAGGCCCTTCTTGCGGAGGTGCTCGACGGCCTTCTCGAAGTCGCCCTTCCCCTCGACGAGGGCCTTCTTGCAGTCCATCATCCCCGCCCCGGTCTTCTCGCGCAGACGGCGTATGAGCTCGCTGTCGACTTGGGTATCGGTGTGCATGGGTTCTCCTTAATAATAAGGCAGGAAGAGGCTAAGCGCTCGCTTCCTCGACCGGAGTTTTCACGGGCTCAGCCGGCGCTTCGGCTTCGGTCTTGGGCTCCACGTTGGCCGCCTCCGCGGGGTATTCGGCCGGCTGCGCCGGAGCTTCAGCGGCTTGCGCGGTGGCTTCGGCGCCTTCGGCCGGAGCCTCGGCCGGATCCTCGGCGCCCTCGATGAAGAGGCCTTCCCCGGCCATCTGGGCTTCGGCTCCCTCCACGGTGGCCGCGGCCTTGGCCTTCTCGTGGTCGGCCTTGCCTTCGAAGATGGCGTCCGCGATGATCGTGCAGAAGAGCTTGATGGCCCGGGCCGCGTCGTCGTTGCCCGGGATGGGATGGTCGATGAGGTCAGGATCGCAGTTGGTGTCGCAGACCGCGACGATGGGGATCCCGAGCTTGCGCCCCTCGGCCACGGCCATGTATTCCTCGGCCGGGTCCACGACGAAGATGACGTCCGGCGGGCGCTTGAGGTCGCGCACCCCCGTCAGCACGCGGCGCAGCTTCGCCAGCTCCTTGACGAGGCGGGAGACCTCCTTCTTGGTCATCACCCGGAAAACGTTGTCCCTCTCGAACTGCTCGAGCTGCTCAAGGCGGTCGATGGAGCGCCGGATGGTCTCGAAGTTCGTGAGCATGCCCCCGAGCCACTTCTCGGAGACATAGGGAACCTGGACCCGCTCGGCCTCCGACTTGATGATGTCCTGGGCCTGCTTCTTGGTGCCGACCATGAGGATGCTCTTGCCCTCGGCCGCCCGCTCGCGCATCCACGCGTAGGCCTTCTTGAGCTCCTTGACGGTCTTCTGCAGGTCGATGATGTGGATGTTGTTGCGTTCCCCGAAGATGTAGCGCGCCATCTTGGGGTTCCAGCGCCGCGTCTGATGCCCGAAGTGGACTCCCGCCTCGAGCATCGCCTTCATTGAGATGTTGACCATGTTTGTTCCGGCGTCGCCGCCTTGAACCTCCCTTTGGTGCCGCCTTTATGTTTGACTGGCAAACCGCAGGCTCTGCCCGCTTTCCGCGGTCCTGCGGTCCCGCGGAAGCGATTAATTATAGCAAAAGCGAAGCGCGCGCGCTGAAGTCGGATGAGCCGGCAGCAATTCCGCAGGTTGCCGCGAAAATGGCGGGCGAGCGTGAGCGCCGCGCGGGCCCGCGCAATCTTGGGGCGGCAGAGTCTGGGCCTTGCAAAAAGTCTATATCTAGACTATAATCTAGATAGATCGAGGGAGGGAGGGTCTATGACCACTGTGGGCCTCTTCGAGGCAAAACAGCATCTCTCAGAGCTTGTGGAGCGGGCAAGGAAGGGCGAGAGCATAGCCTTGACGAAGCGGGGCGTCGTCGTCGCGCGCCTCGTCGCGGCCGAGAGCGCGCAGAGCATGATGGAGATCGTCGAGACGATCCGTGCGATTCGGCGCGGTGTCCGGCTCGGCTCCCTATCGCTGAAGAAACTCGTCAACGAAGGCCGGGCGTGAGACGTTTCGTCCTGGACGCTTCGGTCGCTCTGTCCTGGTGCTTTGAGGACCAGCAGACCTCTTTCAGCGAAGCAGTGCTCACTGCGCTGAAACGGGACGCCGCCCCGGTTGTCCCGCCGCTCTGGACGTATGAGGTCCTTAACGTTCTTGTGCTGGCGCTGAGGAAAGGCATCATGGACAAGGCCGTGGTCGCGACGCTCTGGAACAAGGCGAGCCGAGCGGTTGCGATCGTTGAAAATGCCGGGGATACGGCCCAGAAAATCATCGAGCTTTCCGAACGGCATGGCCTCACGGCCTACGACGCGGCCTATTTGGAGCTGGCCCTCCGGGAGGGTCTGCCTTTGGCGACGCTGGACCACGAATTGAAAAAAGCCGCGCGGGCCGCGGGAGTGCGCCTTTTCGCGCCGGAGGCCGGCTGATCCTGAGGGTTCACCTCCCCTAAAGCCTCAGGGGGATTCCTGCCGTGTGACTATAATCACACGCCGCAAAAGCGCGGATTTGCGCGTCAGGGTATTGACACCGGGCGCGGTCCTTTTGTTAAATCCCGATGCTTCTCATGGCCCGCAGTCCGGGGCCTCTGAGGGGCGGCCGGAGAAACTGATAAGGAGTCAAAGGAAACCATGATGAAGCGCTTGGCCGCGATAGCCGCTGCAGTGGCCGTGCTGGGAGCCGGAGCCGTTTGCGCGCAGGAAGCCCCCAAGATGAAGATATTGAGCTTTACAGGGCAAATTCAGATCCGCACCGCGGATGGCTCGGTCATCGGGGTCGTTCCCGGGGCCGCCATCCCGGATATCCCGCCGGGCGCTCAAATACAGGTCCTCACCGGCAACGCCGTGTTCCAATCCGGAGATACAGTTGTGAAAGCCGCGGCGGGAGACAGCTTCTCCTACGGCGCCGCTGCGACCGCGGCCGGCGCCCCGGCCCAGGTCCAGATCGCGGCCCTCGGCGACAAGACGAAGCTCAGCGTGAGCGTCGGCAAGACCGAGGCCGTCATGAGGAATGGCGACGCCATCAGCGTCACGGCTTCCGCCGGGAAGGGCCCGGCCCAGCTCCAGGTGACCTCCGGCCAGGTCTCCATGACGACCGGAGGCAAGACCGAGACCCTGGCCAAGGGCCAGTCGATGTCGGTCGAGACCGCCGCCCAACCCGCGGTTCCCGCGACGCCGGCCAAGCCCGGCGTGGCCCACGCGGTCCCGGCGACGCCCGCAACGCCCGCGACGGCGACGGAAACCGCTCCGGAAGAGGTCATGCCGGTGGTCGAGGCTCCGCC
>JACRDO010000166.1 GCA_016212885.1 Elusimicrobiota bacterium
GACGGTCGGAAAGCCGTGCTCCTTAACCGCCGTCCCTGCGGCGCTAAGGCCCGCCGCTGGGACGGTCGGAAGGACGGCCGGCGACAAGCCGGGAGTGAAAGTGTTGTTCAGCGGACTCAGGCCGCCGGAAGAGAGCCCGGACTGCGCGATGGGGGCGACAGGGACGATCCCGTTGATCTGGACGGGCGCCGTGCGGGCGATTGTCTGGGCGAACACCGAGACGACTTGGGGGCCTGGAGCGAGGAGGAAGAGGAGCGCCGAAAGGAGGGCGCTTAGGGTCTTCATGCCGATATTATGGGGGACGCTTCGCCTACGGCGTTGGGCCTTCCAGGGAATCAGGCAGGCCGCTTATGGCCCCGGTTCCCCTGGGTCTGAAGGTACGGCGCTCAGTAGTTCCTTACGCCGTCCACGCCACCATCCTGCACATGGCGCTCTCAAGCTCCATGCCCCTGAGCGGGAAGCAGCCGATCCAGCAGCGCTTGTTCGAGAGCTTCTCGATGTCGCCGCCCAGGTTCTCCGCGTGGACCAGCTTCTTCGGGAAGAGCTTCAAGTGCATGACCTGGTAGTAGGTCTCCTGCGGGAACATCTCGTCCCAGCCCATGCCGTAGCGCGCCCGGAGCTTGCCCTCCGCTTCGGCGAAGGACTTGGGGTGCCAGGTCCGGATGATGGTGTTCATCGGATGGTCCGCGCTGCCGCAGTCTAAGCCGATCCACTTGAGCTTCATGTCCAGGCACCACTCGTGGAACTTGGGGTCCGGGCCCGGGTGCTTGACGAAGTAGCGGACCTCATCGGACCCCTTCTGGTCCCAGGCGTAGCGGTGGTAGCCGGTGTTGATGACCATGATGTCTCCCTTCTTGATCTCGACCTTCTTCATGAGCATCTCGGGGCTGTAGAGGTCGTAGTCCCCCACCTCGCCCGAGATGTCGGCCACGGCGCCGGGACCGACCCACTCCTTAAGCGGGACCTGCCCGATGGTGCGCCCGCTCGCGTGGAAGTGGATCTCCCCGTCCATGTGGGTGCCCACGTGGTTGCTCGTGGTCATGATCTGGCCGTTGGCGCCCTGGCCCATGTGCGCGCCCGCGAGGCGCTTGAAGTACTGCAGCTGGAGCGGGACGTAGCTCGGCCAGGGCGGGGTGTGGATGCTCAAGCGTTGGGTCAGGTCGTACATCTTGGCCTTCGACATATAGTTCAGGAAATCGGCCGTCTTCTTGTCGGTCTTCATTTTCAGCTCCTAGGCTGCGACGGTCTTCTTGGCGCGATTGGGCTTTCCTTTCGCGAGCTTCTTGGAGAGCCCGATGAGCGCCTTGACGAACGGCTCAGCCGGGGCGGAGAGTATCCCGGCTCCCACCTGTCCGATGCCCGGCTTCTTGTGGGCCACCCCGGTGTCGATGACCGGGAGGATGCCCTTTTCGATTACCTTCCGCACGTCGATGCCCGTGGGGGCGCCGCGGAAATTCAGGGAAGGGATCTGGTAGACGCTGTTCTCCGCGGCCGTGATCTCGTACATCTGCCGCGTGTAGCGCAGGGCGTCCGCAGCGCTGCCGCCCACGAACTGCACGATGGCGGGCGAGGCGGCGATGGAGAAGCCTCCGAGGCCGTTGGTCTCCGTGATGGCGCTGTCCCCGATGTCCGGGTTGGCGTCGTCCTTGGAATAGCCGGGGAAGTAGAGCGCGTCCGGCACCGGGGCGGGCCCAATGAACCATTCCCCGCCCGTGCCAGCGAGCCGGATGGCGAAATCCGTCCCGTTGCGCGCCATGACCACCGCGATGCTGCTCAAGGGCACGTCCTGCGCCGCGTCCAGGGTCGCTTTGGAGGCGGCCATCGAGAGGTTGAGGAAGAAGTGGTCGTTGCCGTGGATGAACTCCAGGACCTTCGCGGCCCGCTCCGCGTCGGGGCAGGTGCGCACGATCGCCGGGGCCAGCTGGCGGAAGAGGAGCGAGGTCGCGGCCCGGTTGCGGTTGTGCGCCTCGTCGCCCATGTGGAGGGCCTGGGCGATGAGGTTCTTCAGGTCAATTCGCCCGAGCGAAGCGAGGGCTCCTTTGAGAATCGGATACAGGACTGTTTCCATCCATTTTAGGCGGGCCGTTATTTCCTCGCCGTAAGCTCCGTAGCGGAGCACCTTGCCCAACCCTTCGTTCATCGTCGCATACGAGAAGTTCCCGTGCCCCTCGTTTTTGACGATGAACACCGGCATGGAGGGGGAGATGATGCCCGCCATGGGGCCGACCGCCTGATGCTCGTGGCAGGGGGAGTACTCGATCCCGCCCGAGGAGGCGAGCTTCTCGGCTTCCTCAGGCGTCTTCGCCATGCCCTCGTAGAGCAGGGCTCCGATGACGCCGCCGCGCATCGGGCCGCACATGCGCTCCCAGGAGATCGGCGGGCCCGCGTGCAGGATGAGGTTCTTCTTCATCCCCGGCACCACGTCGAGCGCCCGTCCCAGCCCCACCAAGGAGGGCTTGCCGCTCAAGATGAGCTTGACGGCCTTCTCATTGGCCTTATCGATGTCCGCGGCCGCGGCTTCGACCGCCGCGAGCACCTCCTCGTCGACCTTGACCGGCGGCCGCCAGTCCACCTGCACGGCCGGGACCTTCGACTGGTCCAAGCTCTCCTTGAAGGAAGCGAGCCCGATGTTGACGACTTTGAGCTGGGTCTTGAAAAGGTTTCCTATGGCCATAAGCCTCCGTTCGCAGACTCTTGGAGCGGGATTGGAAGTATGATAGAAAATAACGGCATCGCGTCAAGATTTTCAGAGCAATTCGACGAATTCCGGAATCGACAAGCCCGCGTCTTTGACGATTCGCCGCAGCGTTCCCATCTTGAGGTCTCCGGGATGCTCCGGAACCGTCACAGGATGGGGATGCCCTTCCTTGTACAGAATGGCATGACCCCCGGTATGATGGTCCACGCGGAAGCCTGCCCTTCGCAATGCGGCGATGACTTCGCGGGAGCGGCAGGGAGGGAGCTTCGGCAAGTTTAGATCTTTAGAGCCACGGCCTTGCCGTTTTTCTTGCGGGCCAAGACGAGGGAATGTTTGTTGGCCACGACAAGATAGCCCCGCAAAGCCTCAAGAAGGTTCCTCTTCGCGTCCTGCATGTCCTCTCCCTCGGAAACGCATCCAGGAAACGCGGGGATATATGCCGTGTAGCCGCCTTCCTTCTGTGGTTCGAATACGGCCGTTAACTGCATAATAATAGTCTATCAGGTGCCGCCGTATAAATCAATGGCGCGACTCACTCCCCCTCCAGATACTCCGCGGCGCGGGCCGCGAATTTCGCGGCGGCGGCGTTGCTCCTGAACACAAGCGCTCCCGCGGCTTTGAGCCCTTCCTCCACCTTGGCCTTATCCTGCGGGTCCTCCGGGGTCCCGGTGACCGAGCAGGCGAAGATGAGGCGCCTGCCGGCCTGCTCCGCGCAGCTCTTGGCGTCCCGGATCACGGGGGCCAGCTCCCGCACGGGGTCCATGTTGGAGCCGTGGCCTATGACCACGTCCAGCAGGATCAGGGCGGTCTCGGGGTCCTTCGCCTCGTCCTGGATGCGGCGGCCGCGCAGAGAGTAGTCGATCATCGGGTGGGGCCGCCCCACCGTGAAGGCATCCTCGCCGAGGTCCACAAGAGTATGCCGCTCGCTCTTCCAGGCGTCCGCGAGGGGGGCGAAGGGGGGCAGGGGGACGTTCGAATGGACGTCTTCGATCCCAATGCCCTTGAAAACGAGCTGGGCCTCCGTGCAGAATGTCCCGCCGCTGAAAAGGCCGCGGACGTACTTCTGCCCCTTGGCCGCCTGCTCGGCCTCCTTGATCGCGGCTTCGGAGAGCTCATGCTCGCGCGCCACAAGGGCGCGGCGGGCCGCCTCCGCGTCGGAGCCCTTGGAGATGGCCGCGGCTATGAGCGCCGCCTCCTCGAGGTTCGCGGCCGGAATCATGCCGAAGCGCTTGAGGGCCTTGTCCTCCGCGCCGAGGAAGACCGCGATGACGGGCTTGCGGACGCCTTTGAGGGTCTTGCCGATCTTCCTCAGCACCGACTCATGGGGCGGCTTGGAGACGAGCACGATGACGCGGGTGGAGGGGTCCTCCAGGAGGGCCTTGAGGCCCTCCAAGAACATGATCCCGCGGACCTCCTTCTTGACGTCGCGGCCGCCCGTGCCGATGGCCTGGGAGATGCCGGCGCCCTCGTTGGAGACGATCGAGCTGATCTCCTGGAGCCCGGTCCCGGCCGCGGCCACGATGCCCACGTCCCCGCGACTGACCACGTTCGCGAAAGCGAGGGGGACCCCGTTGATGATGGCTGTCCCGCAGTCCGGGCCCATGACGAGCAGGCCCCTCTCCAGGGCGTACTCCTTGAGCTCGACCTCCTTCTCGATCGGCACGTTGTCCGAGAACAGCATGACGTGCAGGCCGGCCTTCAGGGCCTTCATCGCCTCTTCGCCGGCGTAGCGGCCGGTGATGGAGATGAGAGCCACGTTCGCGCCGGGCAGGGCCTTCAAGCCCCCCTCGAAGCTCTTGGGCCGGTGCTCCTCTTCGGCGTCGGCGCGGCTGCGGACGTTCTTGAGCTGCTCGTCGATCCCGAGCAGGACCTTGCCGGCGGCGTCCTCGCTCTCCGCCTTCACGGCCAGGAGCAGGTCCGTGTCGCCGGCGTTCTCGAACTCCGCCAGCCAGAGGCCCGAGGACTTCAGGATGGCCTGGTTCTCCTTGGCGCCCATGACGAGGGCGGCGTCCTTCACCCCGGGCATGGCGGCCAGGTCCCGGCCCACGATCATCAGCGTGACCGAGTCGAAATATTCCCCGCTCTTGATTCTGCCTTTGATTACCATAAGATCATCCCCCGGCGCGCGCCGGCGCCGGCTGTCTCGATGGAACGGAATGTTTCCTCAACGACAGCAGAAGCCCGACGCCCAGGTCCGCGCCGGAGGAGGCGCCCATAGCGAGCAGGCGCGCTGCTACGGGCCGGATATCGTCCTCGGCGCCTTCGAGCAGAGCGAGGACGAGCCTCTTGGCCTGCTCGGAGTACCGGCCTTGCGCGGCGCAGCTCAGGAAGGCCCGCGAGAAAGGGTTCTCCGTTCGGGCCGCGGTGTAAATTGCGCGGATGTCCTCTGAGAGGTCCGTCCCGAAGGAGGCTTGGGCCGCGTTTAAGCCCAGGAGGAAGCCGGCCAGGAAATCGTCTCCGCTCGGCGTCAGGCCGAAGCCGAGGCCCCGGATCTCCGCCGCGCCGCGTCCGCAATCCCCGGCCAGCAGGCGGGTCGTACCGGAGCGCAGGCGCAAGACGAATCCCTGCTCGAAGGCGGAGCCGAAGCGGGCGTCGCGGTTTGGGTCCAGAAGGAAGGCGAGGCTCTTCGGGGAGGCGTATTCCAGGATAGCGTTCTCGAAAACGCGCAGCCTCCCCGCGAGCCCCGGGCGATCGACCGCTCCCGGCCTCAGCCTGGAATCGTAGCGCCGCCCGATGGCCGCCCGCTCGCCTCCCAGGACGATGCTGTCCGCCCGGACATCGAGCGAATCCGCCGCGGCGAAGTCCAGCCCGCGCACGACGATATTGAGCGGCCCCGCCCCTTTGGCTTCCTCGACGACGCAGACGAGGGCATCCCGGCGGCGGTGGCTTTCCGGAACAAAAATCAGCGCCCGGCGGAAGCGGGAGTGAAGCCGGTATCGCCCGGGGGGGACTCGATCCCCAAAGTCGAGCAGTTCGATGTTCGTTCTAGTGCTAGGTCTTCAGTCTTCTTCAAGCTTCGTCGGCATGACGAGCTTTTCGTTTTGCTTCAAAATCTTGGCCGGGACCGGCCGTTCCAGTTTGGTCTGGATCATCTCTTCCAGGTACTTCTTGACGGTCGCGTCCCAGTAGCTCTTGGTCACGTAGAACACCTTGGCGCCGCCCAGCTCGTGCTGGATGTTTGGCCAGGGATAGGAAGGCTGAGCCATCCCGATGCCCCATCTCTTCAGGCCGTTGTAGCTCTCGTAGGTCGCCCAGAACTCCTTCTGCTTGAGGGTCTCGAAGCAGTACTCGCACTTGGCGTAGTACATGATGGCCCCTGCACGCAGGCCCCGGCGGAAGGCCAGGCTGTGGAGGCTGATGTTGATGTCCTCGTTCATCAGGCGTCCGTTGCAGAAGCCGACCACGTGCCCGTCGATGAGCCCGACCATCTGATAGGGGTCCTTCAGGCGGTTCCTCATCCAGCCCAAGAGCTCGGCGTATACCCGGGCGCCCACGATGTCGTAGAAATCATGGTCCACGTCCATCAGCTTTTTCATGTAGCCGAGGAACAAAGGCGCTTCCTCTTTTTTCATGGGGCGGATCAGCATCGTCTCTCCGTTCTTGACCTCCACCATGGCCGGCTCGAACGGAGGGATGGCCATCGGGGGCGGCGACAGGAGCGGCTCGAGCTCGGCGACGTTGAAGCTGATGATCTCTTGAGAGACCTTCTCCGGCGGGGCTTTTCTCATTTAATTTCCTCAACTTATGGGATTTCGACTAGTATATCCAATAAGCATCCGCCGTTCAACGGACGCCCGGCCCCTGCAGGAAAATCGAAAGTAGATTTTAGGCGCGCCGGGCGATTCGGACCCAATTCCCGTCGGAGCCGGCGCAAGTAGGGACGAACCGGCCGCCCGGCCTACTTTCGACAAATTCGGGGCGCGCTTCGGCCGGCTGTTTGGCCGAGCGCAACCGGGCTCCCCCCACGGGGGAGCCCGGAGCCGTCGGGGGGATCATTCACCCCCCTACAGCCCCGGCGGCCCCCCCGGGGGGCCGCCGGTTGCGCCGCGCCACCGGCGGCGCGGCGCTCCTCATCGAGTCTTCTGCCGGATATTCGTTCACCCTTGCTTCGCATAGTCATCTCCTCCTGGTCAGGTCAATCGCCAGGCAGCGTCCCTTCCCGATGCGGCGCAACAGGCTCTCGATCTCGGCATTGACGCGCACCCACTCCGCCATGGATCGGCTGAACTCGCGCCAGGCGGCGGTCTGGCGGCGCACTCGCTCGACTTCCGCCTTGCGCGCATAGCGGTGCCGGCTGGTTTTGGGGTGGGGGATCGAAAGGTAGTGGGCCACGGGACCGCCCGGCCGAAACCGGCGTTCCAGGAGGCTGGCTGCCATCATGGGAACAAACCCCATGGAAATGCGTTCCAAAGCGGAGCGCC
>JACRDO010000164.1 GCA_016212885.1 Elusimicrobiota bacterium
AACGTCGAGCCGTTGCCCCGGCCCCGTCGTCCCGACGCCGACGTTGTTGATGCCGTCCACGTAGAGGCCCACGACTCCCGGGGTCGGGGATGTCGAAACCAGCAAGGGCGAGGATGCCGCGTTGGAGCGCACGGTCGCGCTGGAAGCACCGAGCCCGGCCGAGAGGGTGGCCGAGCCCGCTCTGATGCCGTAGGCCGCCTTCAAGCTGTAGCCCGAGGCGTCCTGGCCCTGCACCGTCAAAGTGGAACTCATGACCGTCACGCTGGCGGCGCCGTCTTTGACCAGCAGGCCGTTGCTCAGAGCGCTGCTTGCCCCCCATATAGGGAAGACGTTCGCCGTGCCCGAGCCCGTGACCGTGGCTGCCCCGGTGGTCAGTTGGACCCAGGCGGAGGCGTTATTGTCCCAGACCAGATAACGGGTCCCGTTGAAGTAGAGGCCGCCGGGATTGGCCAGCTTGGTGTTGATTGCGGGCGAGACCGGCGCGTTCGTCATCTGCTGGATGTACACCGCGCTGGAGATGTTGATCTGATTGTCCACCGTGAAGCTGGCGGCGCTGACCTCGTACTCCGCGGCCGCGACCGGGAGCAAGGCTCCCTGCCAGGCGCACAGCAACAGGGCCAGCCCGAGGCCCGGCAGGATGGTCTTGCGCAGGGCCCGCCGCGGCCTCGAAAAAGACGGACGGCTTGCGCCCCCGGCGTCAACCGGCTCCGCTGCCGGCGCAATCAAGTCAACGCGCAAGGCATCTCCCATGTCGGCCTCCTTGCGTGCCAACACCTTCGTGCCATGAGCCGGAATGCCGCGGCGCTTCGCTTCCTCAAATAATGGCGAGCCCGCTTTGCCCGGCACGAATCGGGCAAAGCGGGCGGTCTTGTCCCCTGTCATGCCATGCCTGGACGCGATGCCGCTCGCGGCAAAATCAGGAAAGCGCGCGGCAACGATCCATCGGGAAAGCAGCGGCGGGCGAAGTCTTGACGGACGGCTCCAAATTTCTCTTAAGCTGTCAGTTGAGGCAGGCAGGCAGGCAGGCAGGCAGGCAGGCAGGCAGGCAGGCAGGCAGGCAGGCAGGCAGGCAGGCGCCTCTCGCGCTCACAACTCCGCTCCCATGACGGCCATCATCAGAAATCAAGTGTAGCTGTTCCTCGCGAAATAATTATTGCCGGATTGTGAACTTCCCCGAACCATCCCGCATAGTTTAACCCCTGCGCGCGAATTTTCAAGGGGGGCTTGTTCTTCGCGGCCATTTTGGGTGAGGCCTGCGACTATTCGGCGCGATTCCTGATTCAAGCCTGGCATGAATGCGGACAAAATGTCCGGATCCGTGTCCGGATGCGCGAGAGCCTCGCCCCAGACACCGAACCATACGAATCCCGACACTTTGTCGGGATTCCTGTCGGCGATCCGAATGTGATCCCGCCAAAATGGCGGGATATTTGGCGGGATAGCCCAAGAGGCGCGTAGGCCGCATCCCTATCCCGCCAAAATGGCGGGATTTCCTGCAGGTTGACGGCGCGGTCCGGCAAGCCATTGTTGTTAGAGCGCTCGCTGAGGACTGCGCTCACGGCGAAAGCACCTTGTATTTTGTCAATGGCCCCGAACCCTCGCGCCGAAGGAGTCGGAGGTCGGTAAATCGTTTGAGATGATTCAATGCCGTCCTTCCGGGAACACGCATCGCAGCGATATACTCTCTGGAGGTGACCGAGTCTCTGGTTGACAACCATTGCCATCCAGCCCTTTCGGCTTTGCTCAGCGCGGCCAGAATTCCCGCATCCAGAATCCGCTCCGCCCCAGCCTTGCTTCGATAGAGTATCAGGCTCAGATAGGGTGCAGCCCAGGCGTATCTCGGCAAGGGCAACCCCTCCTTCTCCGCGTCGGCCTTCAAGGTCTTGATTCCCAGGCCGCGCTCTTCCGCCAGCCCCATGTGGGCGAAGACATAATGCAGCACGGGATTGCGGCTCAGCATGGGAGCGTTGAATGCTTGCATCTGTCCCATCGTGATAGGCGGCGGCGGAGCGCCGGGACTCTTGATGGTGATGGCGTCCTCCGTGACCACGAGCTGGCATTTTGCGCCCTTGATATCGTAATCCCGATGGATGAGCGCATTGATCACAGCCTCGCGCAGCATCTCAAAGGGAAGGGCGGGCCGCGTCTCGCGCTGCATCCGGCTTCGGTCAATCACGTTGGGCAGTTTATCGCCAAGCCACTTCTCGACCAGATCAGGGATTAGGATCAGCGGCTCGTCAAAATCCAGGAGTTCATCCTTGCCATCGGGATAATGGATGGTGGCCAGGAGGCCGGCCTGATGGAGAATCCCGCGAGGTCTCCTGCCGAAGAGAAGGAAGCCGAATCCGGTCGGGGTCAATCGGCCCTTCTCCTCTTTCAGCAACCCTCGCTGGAGCAAATGGCGGTTGAAAGCCTGCGCGCCCACTACAGCCGCGATCTTGGCCTGTGAGCGGTATCGTTCGAGAGCCTCGCCCGAGAAATCCTTGACCGCGGAAACACCCAGGGCGTTTTCAAGGGAAGAGAGCGCGTTTTCTTTCAGTTGTCTTGCGCCCCGCGCCGTCTCGGCCCGCTCAGTTGCCTGCGCGATGAAATCCTTGTTTGCCGCGCGGATGACTTCCTGAAGGTCTCGGTCGAACATGTGCACCTTGACGCCGGCGTCCTGAAGGAATTTAATCCCCTTGCGGTCCACCTTGGGGTCGGGGTCCTCGATCCCTACCCAGACCTCCTTGATCCGCGCCAGGACGATGCGTTCGGTGCAGCTCATCTTCGGAGGGTGGCGCGAATCCGGGGCGCAGGGTTCGAGCGTGGCGAAGAGGCTGGAGCCATCCAGTTTGCTGCCGCGATT
>JACRDO010000022.1 GCA_016212885.1 Elusimicrobiota bacterium
ATCGCGAACCGCCATCCAAGGGCGTTGAAGAGGTGGGGGACGGCCTCCTGCGCCAGGATGAAGATGAAGCCCCAGCCGACCTTGAGCAGGAGCCGGCCGACCTGGGCCGCGTCGAGCTTCCAGAGCAGGACCGCGAAGGTCCCCGCTCCGATGAGGAGGATGACCCCCCGGAAGATCCTCATGCCTTCCCGCCTTCCCCTCGCGGCGCGGCTTTCAGAAGGACCAGGGCCAGCCAGAAGAGGTGGGAGCCGAAAGCCGCGGCCCAGAGGAACCATTCGAGACGGCGCAACGCCGTGAGGATCAGCACCAGATAGATGAAGTCCCTGCTCGCGATCCGCTCGATGAAAAGGGCTTCTTTCGTGCGGTTTGGAAGCCGGAGGACCAGCCGCCAGACCCAGAACGCGCTGAGCAGGAAGCCGGATACGAGCAGGAGCCCCGGCCCGGCGAAATCCGCGTCCGGCCGCATCCGCTGGATGTGCACGGGAACGGCGATGAAGATCGCGAGGTGGACGAGGTTGTCCGCGATGAGGTCGCAGCGCTCGCCCGCGGGCGAGCACATCAGCTTCAGGCGGGCCAGCTCCCCGTCGCAGCCGTCGAGGATGCAGCACGAGCACAGCAGGGCCGCTCCCAGCATCTGGAGGGGATAGGAGCGGCCGGCGAGCAGCCACGCCCCGGCCAGGCCGATCAGCAGGCCAGCGGCGGTGATCTGGTTCGGAGTGATCGGCAGCGGCAGAAGCAGCCTCGAAAGCGCGATCGAAATCCTGCGGTCGAAACGGGCGATGTAGCCGTCCGCGGACTGCGGCAGGGCTTTGAAGATCCGCTCTTCCATCCGCGAGGCGTCCTCCGGGCCGCGGACCCTATGCCAGCCGCTCGAGCCCGCTTCAGCCTGAATCGCTTCGCTCTCCGCCGCGGATGTCAAAGCGGCCCGGGGGAACTCGCGGCCGTCTTCATCGAGAGCCGCGCGCAGCTTCGAGGCGTCCGGATAGAACGCGGCTAGGATGCCGCCTCGGTCCACAAGCGCGGCCGGCCCGCTGAGCGCCGCGGCCTTGTCCAAGAAGCCTTTCAGGGCCGCCGGCTCGGGGACGGCCTCGGGGGCGAGGAGCAGGGCGGAGCCATCGGGAGACAGGATGTCCTGCAGCGGGCGTCCGTCTCCATCCCTTGAGAGGAGCAGCCACGGCAGGTCGGCGAGCTTCGCGCCCCATCGCGCGATAAGGGAGTGGGAGGGCGCGCAGAAGATCAAGCGGTCGGCCTTCAGGCCGTTGCGGAAGACGTCCGCGGCCCGGACGGGGACCGGCAAGCCCGCCACGAGCCGCAGAGGCTCGGTTACGGAAAGGACGACCTGCAGCCGCTTCATCAAGGAGTTTCTTAAATCCCGGATTTGCTCGAGACGAGTTCTCCGTCCGCCCGGAGTTCGAAGGGCTCTCCGCGCCAGACGACCTTCCCGAAGAACAGCCCGCCGAGCCAGGCGGCGAATTGGAGGAGCTCGCTGACGGGCAGGAGGAGGATGGTCCGGAAGATCTCGCGGTTCCCGACGCAGAAGAGGTGGATCCATGCGACGCTCAGCATCCGGGCCGCCGCGACCAGGCCGAAAGCCGCCCAGGCCGTCTTGGACGGCCGCAGAGCCGCGTAAAGAAGCAGGAAACTGAAGCCGTGCAGCAGGCCGCTGCCGAGATAGCCGGAAGGCTTGCAGACGTGGATGGTCCGGCACAAGCGAAGGAGATGCTCGAAGTGCTCCTTGACCGACCATATGTCCGGGATCGAAACGACTACGGGCCGCAGGATCTCGATGCGGTAGCCGAGCGCTTGGACCGAGGCTCCGAGAACGTAGTCGTCGGCCACATGGCGGCTCAAAGCTTCGAAGCCGCCGATCTCGTCGAAGACCCTGCGCCGCACGAGCATCGCCGCGCCCATCGCAAAGCGCATCCCCAGACACGCCGCGCCCAAAGCCTGGGGCATGAACCAGGCATTGACGGCCAGGGACTCCAGCGCCGGCCCGAGGCCCTTTGCGCCGCGGGACTGGTAGAACGCTGTCGCGAGGCCGACCTTCGGGTCCGCGAAGGACCGGACCGCCTCGCGGAGGAAATCCGGAGGCACGCGGATGTCGGAATCCGAGATCAGCACGAGCTCATGCTTGATGAGCGCGGCCGCGTTCGAGAGGTTGTTGACCTTCGGATTGGAGCCGATGCGCCTGGGGGAGACGATGATCTCGATATCCGCTCGGGGGAACTGCGCCTTGAGCCTGCGCAGGATCGGCAGGGCGGGGTCGCGCGGATCCTGCAGGCAGAAGACGACCTGAAAACAGGGGTAATCCTGGCGGAGGAAGCTCTCCAGGTTCGCGTAGAGCTCCATATCCACGCCCTTGACGGGCTTCAGGACCGTGACGTACGGGAGGCCTCCTACGGCCGGCCCGGCGGCGGGAGCCCAGAAGCGCTTGGCAGCGTAGATCGCGAACAGCGAGAAGGCGACGGTGAAGACCCCGCTCACGCAGGCCGCCGCGGAAAGCGCCTGCAGCGCGAGGTCAGACACCGGCCTTCTCCGGAACGCGCTGAAGCCGTCTTCCGCCGTTCGCAGGCCGGACCGAAGCCGGCCTGCTCCAGAGGAACCGCAGGAACTCGGCGCCTTCCCTCAGGCGCCTGCGCCTCTCTTCCGGGTCCCTGGCCATGGCGGCCAGCATGCGCGCGATGGGCTTGGGCCGGAAATAGAAGCGGGCGTACATCCGGCGGAGGCCCTTCGCGATCTCCGATGAGGGGAGGCCCGGATAGCTCAGGACGCAGCTCTGGGCGCCGTCCGCGTCGACCATCCCGCCCGTTTGAAACCAGCCGTTGTGAAGGGCTTGGCTGTAGAGCTCGGTGCCAGGATAGGGAGCGGCCAGGGATACCTGGATGGTGTCCACCTCCAGGCCGCAGGCGAATCGGATCGTGTCTTCGATGGTCTGCTTCGTCTCGCCGGGCAGGCCGAGGATGAATGTCCCGTGGACCGCCACCCCGAGCTTCCGGCAGCTGCGGGTGAACTCCTTGGCCACGTCGAGCCGCACCCCCTTCTTGACGTTGTTGAGGACGGCTTGATCCCCGGATTCATAGCCGACCAGAAGAAGGCGAAGCCCGTTTTCCTTGAAGGTCTTCAGATAACCGCATGGAACGTCCGCTCGCGAGTTGCAGGACCACGCGACGCCAAGCCGCCCGAGGCCTTCCGCGATACGGGCCGCGCGGGGGAGGTCAGCTGTGAAAGTGTCGTCGTCGAAGAAGAATTCCTTGACCTGGGGGAACAGGGACTTGGCTTTGGCCATGTCCTCGATCACGCGGGCGGGGCTGCGCGCACGATAGATGCGTCCGCTCACGGTCTGCGGCCAGAGGCAGAAGGTGCAGCGGGCGGGGCAGCCGCGCCCGGTGTAGAGGGACAGGTACGGGTGCCTGAGGTAGCCGATGCTGTAATTCTCAATCGTCAGATCCCGCTTATAGACATCGAGGACATCCGGGAGCGAGTCCATGTCCTCGATCCGGGCGCGGTCGCAGTTGTGCCGGATGGAGCCGCAGTCCCGGTAGGAGATGCCGTCCACTTCGGAGAACGTACGGCCCTGGGCGATCTCCAGCAGGGTGTAATCGCTCTCCTCGCGGGCCGCGAAGTCCGCGGCCGGGGCGGCTTCGAGCGACTCGCCCGGGAGCACGGCCACATGCGGGCCCACGAGGCCGACCTTAATCCGGGGATAGGCGTCCTTCAAGCAGGAAGCGACTTTGGCGTCGCTGGCGAAAGAGGGCGTGGAGGTGTGAAGGACGCAGAGGTCGAAGCCCTTCGCCATCTGAATGACCTCGTCGAACTGGAGGCCGTCGGCCGGTGCGTCGATAAGCTTGCTGTTCGGGATCAGAGCGGCCGGCTGGGCCAGCCAGGTTGGAAACCAGAAGGAGCGGACTTCCCGGCGGGCCTGGTAGCGGGACCCAGCGCCCCCGTCGAAGCCGTCGAAAGAGGGGGGATTCAGGAACAGCGTACGGAGCGTGTTCATCCCGAAGCACTGGATTTTATCAGATTTCACCGGCGATTATAAGTAAGCCTATGGCGCGAAGCCGGCGGGGATGCTACACTTGGGAGATGAGGGGGCGTCTTCTCCTGTTCTTGCTCCTCGCTGTTGCCGCGGCTTCCCCCGCCTCGGCAGGGAAGTCCGGCTTCAGCGAGTCTCTTACCCCGCATTTCCAGCTTTTCCACCAGTCCGCTTTCGGGGCCACGGGGCTCCCCCTTGAGCTCGAGCGCATCCACAACCGCTTGAGGCTGGACCTTGCGATGTTCGTCCCGTGGATGGCCAAGGAGCGCGTAAAGATATTGCTCTACGCGAACCGGAACGCCTTCCTGTCCGGGGAATGCCGGCCGCCTTCGTGGTCCAACGGCATCGCGTTCATCGAAGAGCGCCTCGTCTGCACTTTCGAGCAGCCTCCCAAGCGCAAGCTTCTCCACGTCCTCAGCCACGAGCTGACGCACCTCTTTTTCGAGAGCTACTGGGCTGAAGAGCACCGCAAGCCCCCGGCCTGGCTCAACGAGGGGCTCTCAATGCTGGAGGAGACTGACCCCGCGGACATCGAGAACTCGGACTGGTATCAGGCGATGCCCAACCTCGTCGCGGGCAGCGTTATCCAGATGCCGGACTTCGTGAACTTGTCCCCGACCCAGAACATGGGCGGCAAGGAATCCGTCGCCCTCTGGTACGTGCAGGCTTATTCGGTCGTCTACTTCCTCTACCGCAGGCACTCACGCCAGCAGTTCTTCAATTTCTGCGCGCAGATGCGCCAGGGCAAGGAATTCCCAAAGGCCCTTTGGTTGGTCTACCGCTACCCTTCCATGGACCGTTTCGAGAGCGCTTGGAAGAACTGGCTGAAGCTGCCGGAGACCCAGAAGCACTTCCGGCCGCAGGCGCCTTCGGCGAGCGCGGAGGCGCCGGACGCCTCGGGCCGCCCCCGCCTGAAGTCCTCCTCCTTCCCCGATTTCGGCTACCGCAGCATCCTGCCGCAGGACCGATAGCAGGGCTTGCCCTCAGGCCTTATGCGGATACGGCCTGAGCTCCTCGGCGATCCGCTCGGCCAGGAATATCTTTAGGAGCGACTGATAGGGGACATCCCTCTTGTTCGCCAGGAGCCTGAGCTCTTCGAGCATCGACTTCGGGATGCGCAGAGAGATCGCTTTGACGGACGGCCTCAGGTTCGGAAACATGGCGTTCTTTTGCTTCTTCCAATCCACATAGTCGGAAGAGTCATGAGAAGCCCAAAAGGCCCTTTCCTCGTCTTCGCTTTTGAATTTAGGGGTTCTTTTCATGGCTTTTGAATGCCTCCCGTTCCCGCCGATTCATGTCTCTGGCGCATATCACTCGGATGAGATTCCCGCGTATCGTGAAAACCACGAACAAGGGACGCTCCAAATCCGTTCGTCCGAGAGCATAGAACCGAGGTTCCTTGTCCGAATGCGACTCGTCGGGCGCGACCAATAGCGGCCGATTGAAGAAGATCTGTTCGCTCTCCGAAGGGGAAACATGATGCTTTTTCCAGTTCTTCTCTGCGTTCCCTTTGTCCCAGTCAAAGCCTGAGCATCCGGAGGGATCGATAACGCTCATTCGTCAATAGTATATACTGATAATATACACATGTCAAGGGACATTGCTGAAGCACTAGACTAGGCGTGGATCCTGTCTCCGCTGCCGGAAAGGACCGGCCGGCCGCGAAGGCCGCGCCTGGTATAGGCCTTTGGGCCCATATCCAACCATAGGGCCTTCGGCCCTGCCCGCGGGTTCTGAGGGCCTATATACTATCTCGCATGACAGCGCCGCCTCGCAGAGCCCGAAGCTTCCGCATTCTCTGGAGCCTTGTTGTATTTCCGGTCTGGGGGGGGGGCGTTCTCATTTCGCATAGCGCTTACGCGGAGAATCCCAAGAGCAAATCCGCGCAGAAGCCGCAGACCCTGATTCGCAGCGCCCTCCTTCCGGTCATTGTCGAAGGCCAGGCTCTCAGGGCCAAAGTCATCGAA
>JACRDO010000163.1 GCA_016212885.1 Elusimicrobiota bacterium
ATTTGGGTCTCCTGCAATATGTGAAAAATGAGCCGCCTGCCGCTGCGACAGGTCAGCTCGGCCCTGACGCCTATTAAGATAGACGAAGATTGTTACGATTTTATAACGATTAAAGGGGTTCGGCGGGCTGAAAAGACTTCAAAAAGCTTTTCCAAGCGTCGAGGCCGCGGGGCCCCTCGCGGTACATCCGGGA
Organism: Elusimicrobiota bacterium; assembly: GCA_016212885.1. Taxonomy (GTDB): domain Bacteria; phylum Elusimicrobiota; class Elusimicrobia; order UBA1565; family UBA1565; genus UBA9639. The sequence goes on from JACRDO010000163.1 coordinate 194, forward strand.
GGTGCTGGTGAACCTCAGCTCCCAGAAGCCCTCTTTTTCCGGCAGGAGGACGAATTCCGAATAGACGTATTCTTGGATGGGATGGCCGGCCTTGGGGTCCCGGCGGCGGATCTCGTAGCGGAAGCTGAGACGTTCGAGCGTCTTCCCGGCCGCCTGGACGGAGCCGGCCTTCTTGACCTTGCGGCCGAGCCTGCTCAACTCCGCGAGGTAGTCTTCCGGGGAGCGCCGGCCGGCTTCCATGCCGGAATGGCGCGCGGCCTTGATCCGGATGAGGCCGCCGCTGAAGAGCGCGCCGCGCCCGGGCTCCGTCAGCTCCGAGCGCGACCAGCCGTCGGGGATCTCACAATGGAAGAGCTTGTCCACGCCGTCACTCCTGGCGCCTGCCCAGGCGCCGAGGCTCGCCGTCAGGATGCCGATGAGAAGCGCGCTAGTCGAGGTCTTTGGCATGGAGCGCCGACACGCGGTAGGGGCCTCTCCGCGATGAAGTTCCAAACTAAGGCAGGCGGGATAAACCTGGAAAGTTACAGGTTCCGAAGGATCTCCAGGAACTCTTGACGCGTGATGCCGAGGGTTTTGAGATTTTTCAAGATGATGAAGTCTGGAATATCGGGGTCCTGCGGAAATACGACCGGGCGCGTTAAATCGCCGCGCCAATAGACCCGGTGGTCGCCTTTCATCCGTTCAAACCGACAACCCACATGCCGCACGAATTTGTCAAACCGCTTCCAGTGAATTTCCACTGGCAACCCTACGCGGGGAGGCTGACAGGCTGAGAGAACTGCCCAATGACTTGCGGGGGAATCCACGATGGAAGAGCGCCCTTGTGCGGCCCGCGTTGGCGGGTCCATCCCAGTTCCTCCAGAGCTTGCTCCATGGTCCCATGCCGTACGGTTTCTTCAATGAAGATTTGAATCAAATCTTTGGAGCGCCGCAACGCTTCGTCGAAGCTCTTGCCGCAGGTCGCCATATCCAAAGCGGGAGCATACGCAATGAACTTGCGGCCCTCGCGTAAAATGACGAACTGTATCTCCGCTTTGATTTCCGTTTTCTTCATAATGGGCATTGTATCAAATCGGCCGTGTCTAACACCCAGTTGACCGGCTGCCTGGAGGATGATAAAATAATGTGGTTTGTAACCACATATATTATAATAAAGTATGTTGTTGAAAATAACATGCATATAGAAGAGATCAAACGGGTCATCGCGGACCAGAAGGAAGAGACGGACGCCCTCTTCAAGAGGGAGCGGATCATCGAAAGGCATGTCCCCACGGACAGGCTGCTCGGATTGCTGGCTCATCCCAACGTTCTTGTCCTCACGGGGGTCAGGAGATGCGGCAAATCCGTCCTGGCGTCGCTGCTGATGAGGGGGCGTCCCTGCGGAAGCCTCAATTTCGACGACGAGAGGCTTTCGGGCATGGACGGCGGGGACCTCGACAAGGTCCTTCAGGCTTTTCATGAGTTCCGCGGCCCGGAACCGGAGTATTTCATCTTCGACGAGATACAGAACGTCCCCTCCTGGGAACTCTTCGTCGCCAGGCTCAGGAGGACGAGGAAGGTGATCGTGACCGGCAGCAACGCCAAGCTCCTATCCGGAGAGCTCGCCACCCACCTGACAGGCAGGCACGCGGATTTCATCTTGACGCCGTTCTCCTTCGCCGAATTCATGGACTTCAAGGGAGCGGCGCGCCGGGAGGATGACCTATGCTCCTCGTCGGGCATAGCCCGGACCCGGGCGCTCCTCGATGAGTATCTCGCGCTGGGGGGCTTCCCGGAAGCCCATAAGCTCGGCAGGGCCATGGTCCAGACGATATATGGAGACGTCATCGCCAAGGACATCCTGCTGCGGCGCCGGATCAGGAACGCGGCCGCCTTCAAGGAGCTGGCCCGCTACTTGGTCTCGAACTTCGGCTGCGAGCAGACCTACGGCAAGCTCAAGAACGTCTTCTCGCTCAAGGATGTCCACACCGCGGCCAACTATGTCGGCCATCTGGCGTCGTCCCAGATCGTCTTCATGATCGAGAGATACTCAGCGAAGCTCAAACAGCAGGCGATCGCTCCGAGAAAAGTCTATTGCATCGACACCGGGATCATCCATGCCGTCGCCTTCCAGACGTCGGAGAACAAAGGCAGGCTCATGGAAAACCTGACGGCCGTCGAGCTCCTCCGAAGAAAGCACGGCGGCGCCCTAGGCGCGGAGGTCTTCTACTGGAAGGACCATCAAGGCAGGGAAGTGGATTTCGTGGTCAAGGAAGGCCGGAGGATCAGACAGCTGGTCCAGGTCTGTTTCCGCGCGGGAAAGACGCCCGCGATGGGACGGGAGATGGATGCCCTGTCGAGGGCGGGCCGGGAGCTCGGGTGCTCGAACATGCTGATGATCACTTGGGACGAGGAGGGCGGGGAAAGGGCGGGGTCCGCGGCCGTGAGGCTCATCCCCCTTTGGAAGTGGCTGTTGGAAGCGGGATCAGCCGCGCGATGAGCCGGGCATGGCGCCGGAGCTCCCGCAGTTCCCGGAGCGCCGAGACTCGGTAGAAGCCCGGAAGCGGTATAATCCGCCTCAGCCATGCCCGCGCCAATTTCTACCGATGTTACGGACTTCAAACATCCTTTATCCCGCCTACCTTCTACGACGATTTGCGCAGGGGCCGCGACGCGCGGAAGCTCTCGGCTTGCTTTCGCGACGCCGCGATCTTCTGGTCGGGGGTCAGTTCCTTCTCGTCCTGAAAATGCGCGTCCCGCAGATTCCGCAGCCACTGCAGGGCGTCAAAGTTCTTCACGGACCACCTCCATGGGGCTGAATATCTGCAGTTGCTTGTAGCCCAGCAGGACGTTGACCGCGTTGAATCGCAGGATTTTGTCGAAGCGGACGATGTGCTTGAAGTTCCAGCTGACCACGATATCCGCCCCGCTTACCGCGGCGACGGCGATGTGCCGCGCATCGTATTCGAAATTCTCCGTGAGGATGCCTTCGGAAATGTATTTTCGAGCCAACTCGATGGATTCGGGAGATTCTTGGACGCGCTGAACCGCGCCTTCCATCAGGTCATCGTAAACGGCCTGCACCTCCTGAGGGGCTTCCTTCAACTCGGTTTCGGTGATGTTGGATACCATCGGGGCCAGCAGGCCCGATTGGATATCCCGCATCAGCGCCAATGACCACTTGCGGAACTCCTCGTCGCAGCATCCTCCGATGACCGAAGTGTCCAGATAGACCAGCGGCGGCTTCATGTTGACATTGTACAACTCACGGGCGGCGCGCGCTAGTCGCAGTCCTAAGGCCCAGAAACGATATAATCCGCCTCAGCCATGACCAAGGCCTCCGGACCCGCGCCTTGCGGCACGGCGCCGGCTTCTTTATTTTCTCGAAGCTTCCAGCGCGGAGAGCCGCTTGCCGTGGTCCTTCAGCCTGTCTTCGTGGTCCACGAGGATGGCGCCGTGGCTCAGGGCCTTCTATTCGTATCGCTTGCCTTTTACGACAGAGGTTTCGAATGCGGCGAGGAGTTCGCCGCGGAAGGAGCGGAGTTCTGAAAGGATTCTATCTTCAACCTTGTCCATGCGGATGTTCGCCTTTCCAATCTCGATCGCCAGGCGCTTGAAATCCTCTTTCATTTCGGATCGGACCGCCGACAAATCCGACCTGACAGCCGCAATCTCGGACTTCAGCTCGGACTTGGTGGCGGGCTTGTCGCCGTTGTTCGGCATAACGCGATTATAGCAGTTCGCCCTGGAGCGGGTAAGGGTCATAAGGCCCACATCAGCCGCGCGATGAGCCGGGCATGGCGCCAGAGCTCCCGCAGGCTCCGGAGCTTGGAGCGGCCGGTGCGGCGGGTCGTCAAGGGGAGAGGGACCTCGATGAGGCGGCGGCCCGCCCTCAGGAAGAGGACCGCGATCTCCGCGGAGGCCTCGAAGCCCTCGCTCTGAAAGCCGCAGGCTCGGAGCGCCGAGACGCGGTGGGAGCCCGGAAGCGGTATAATCCGCCTCAGCCATGCCTTCGCCGGGGGACCCGAAGTTTCTCGAGCATTTCAAGAAAGCCGCGGCCCTCTACCAGAAAGGCCGTATCGAAGACGCCGTCCAGGAGTTCCGCGAGGCGATCCGGATCGACCCGAACGTGGCCGAGGCTCGCTGCAACCTGGGCGTGGCCCTGGCCAAGCTCGGCAGAGACGACGAAGCCATCACCGAGCTGGAAGCCGCGCTCAGGATAGACCCCAAGCACGCCGCGTCGTGGTACAACCTGGGGATGCGGCTGGAGGCCAAGGGCCGCGGCGCTGAAGCGATCAAAGCCTACGCGAACTTCATCGCCAACGCTTCCGACAAGCGGCGCGGGTACGTCGATGACGCCAAGTCCCGCATTGCCGCCTTGAAGCGCGGCCAGGGGACCATGACCGAAGGCTCCGGGCCGGAGTCGATGATCCTTGACCCCGCGGGCCATGATACCCCGACGATCCTTCCTGATGCATCGGCCTGGGTCCCTGGCGCCGTTATGGAGGATCTCTATGAAGTCCGTTCCGTGCTGGGAGAGGGGGGCTTCGGGTCCGTCTACAAGATCTATCATCAGGGCTGGGGGCTGGAACTTGCGGTGAAGTCGCCGCGCGAGGACCGGGTCGCGAACCGCCGGGCTTTGGAAAGATTCGTTCAGGAGGCGAACACCTGGGTAGGCCTGGGGCTCCATCCGCATATCACGACCTGCTATTTCGTGCGCATCATCGGCGGGCTTCCCCGCATCTTCATCGAGCACATGGAAGGCGGGAGCCTGTCGGACTGGCTTCATGCCCGTAAAGTGGGCGACGCGAAGACGGCATTGGACATCGCCATCCAGATCGCGCGCGGCATGGAGTACGCGCATTCCAAAGGGCTTGTGCACCGGGACTTGAAGCCCGGCAACTGCCTCATGGCGCCCAGCGGGGCCCTCAAGGTGACGGATTTCGGCCTGGCTAAAGTGGGCGGAGCCGAGGACGAAGTGGATTCCGCGCCGGAGCTTGCCAGGGGCGCGAAAATAGCGAAGGTCCGGGAATCCACCATGACGGGCAGGATGGGCACGCCGGAATACATGGCGCCCGAGCAGTGGTATCAGGCCGGAAAAGCGACCCGGACCGCGGACATCTGGGCCTTCGGCGTGATCCTCTATGGGCTCTTCTGCGGCCGCAACCCCTTTAAGATATCGGATCAAGAGCCGTTGGACGTGTTCTACGCGCGAATGCTGGAAAGCAACTGGGCCTACGCGGCGCCCGATAAGCTCGATACCGGCCTTCGGGTGATCATCGCCTCGTGCCTGAAGCCGGAGCCGGGGATGCGGCCCGGCGACTTCAAGCCCTTGCGCGAGCGTCTTGAGGAGGTCTACCAAAGGCTCGTAGGGGCGGCGTACCCTCGCGAAGAAGTGAGGAAGGCGCCGCTCCTGGCGGACGCGCTCAACAACCAGGGCGTTTCCATGGCAGACTTGGGGCGCAAATACGAGGCCGAACGCTTGTTCAACGAGGCGCTGAAGCTTGACCCGGCGCACCCGGGAGCGGTCCACAACCTCGGGCTCCTGCTGATGGAAGCGGGGAAAGCGAAGGAAGGCGACCTCCTCGCCCGCTTGAACTCATGCAAGAAAGCAAGGCCGGCGGATTGGGCCGTCTGCTACCTGCTCGGGCTCGCGCGCCTTCGAGGCAGCGACGCCGCATCCGCAGCCCGGGAGTTCGGCAAGGCGGCCGAGCTTTCGCGCGGAAACTCGATGGCGATGAGGGCGCTGGAGAAGGCCAAGCGATGGGACTTCGGCTGGGCCGGGGCGCGGGAGCTGTTCGTGATGCTCCCGCGCGGCGTTGAGAGCGCCCAGAAGGCCGAAGCCGAGTTCAAAGCGTTGATCGGTCAAGCTCAGCAGGCCGCGGATTCCGGAAGATACGGTGATGCCTACGAGACGCTGGACAATGCCAGGCATATCGAGGGTTATGAGAGGTCTTCGATTGCGCTGGACTTGCTCCAGCGCATAGGCCTGAAAGGGAGGCGGAAAGGCCTGGTCGCGGGCTGGCACAAGAGGACATTTGAGGGGAAGGCCGGCCCCGTATTGTCCGCGGCTTTTACGCCGGATGGGAAGCAGGCGGTTTCCGGCGGGGCTGACGGGACTCTGCGTGTTTGGCATGTCGACACGGGGCAATGCCTGCGCACGCTGAGAGGCCATAGCGGGGCCCTCCGGTGCGTCTGCATGACGCCGAGCGGGGCGTCCGTCGTTTCCGGAGGCGATGACGGCGATGTCCGGGTTTGGGATCTGAAGACAGGCGCTTGCGCCGTTCTCAAAGGCCACGCGGGCGTGGTGATCGGGATCGCCATGCTGCCCGATGGCGCAGTCCTTTCATTGGGAAAGGACAGATCCCTGATGCTTTGGAACATCAAGAGTTGGAAGGGCTTGGGGATTGTCGGGACATATGTGGAGCCGGTCAATGGCCTTTGCGTCACGCCGGAGGGACGCCAAGCCCTCACCATCAGCGCGGACAAGACCCTCGGGCTCTACGACATCAAGTCGAGGGAAAGCGCGAGGGCCGTCCCGCTGGAGAGGGCGTCCCTCAGCCTTGCGGTCTCGCCGAACGGCGAGTGCGTCTTATTCGGAAGCAAGTTCGGGAGCGTCTGCCTATGGGGCCTGGCCGCGGGAAAGAGCGTCGCTGAATTGAAAGGCCACGAAGGCTCGGTGAAGTGCGTGGATTTCCTGGATGACCGCTTCGCCCTGTCAGCAGGCGATGACAGGGTCTTGAGGGTTTGGGACCTCCGCGAGGGGAGGCAGGTTGGGCAGTTCGAGGGACACGCCGGCTCCGTGAATTCAGCCTGCTTTGCGCCCGATGGACGGTTCGCGCTTTCCGCGAGCGATGACGGGACTGTTCGGCTGTGGGAAATGGAATGGGATTTCGAATTTCCCGCGCGGTCTTGGGACGGGGAGGCGGATGCGTACCTTGAGAAATTCATCGCCTCGCGCGGCTGGCGGGCCTGGGTGGAGTCGAAGAGGCTCCTTGAGGAATTTTCGCGCCGGGGATTCGGGTGGCTGAGGCCGTGGGCCGTGAGACGGAGGTTGTGGGGCAAGGTGTTTCGCAGGTACGGTTTCAGGGCCGCGGGCGTCATGGCTGTTTTGGCGCTGGTTTTTTCTTTTACCGCCCGGTATTTGGCCTATAAAGACTCGACGCGGGCGTCGGCATCGGCGATGTCGGCAGGCAAAGCCCCATCGCATGAGGTCAAGCCGGGGGAGATGGCTCTCATCCCCGCCGGCGAGTTCATCATGGGCTCGCCGGAAGGAGAGGGCGCTCCGAACGAGCATCCGCGCCACAAGGTGTATTTGGATGCGTTCCACATGGACAAGTACGACGTGACCGTAGCCGAGTACCGCGAATTCACGCAGGCGGTCGGCCGACAAATGAGGCTCCAACCGTATTGGAACAAGGACAACCAGCCTGTGGTGAACGTGGACTCGAACGACGCGAGGTTGTACTGCGAATGGGCGGGCAAGCGCCTGCCGACCGAGGCGGAGTGGGAGAAAGCGGCCAGGGGCGGAACGGATAAGAGGTACGGCGCCGCGGACAGCGAGCGCGAGTTGGGCGACTACGCTTGGTTCCAGGTGAATTCAAGCAGCCAGACCCATCCCGTTGGGCAGAAAAATCCGAACGCATATGGCTTGTTCGACATGAATGGGAATGTTTGGCAATGGACCGCGGATTGGTACGATGAGAATTATTTCACGAAGAGCCCGGCCGGGAACCCGCAGGGTCCCCCATCCGGGAAGTTCCGCGCCCTCCACGGCGGCGCGTGGAGCAGCGGCTCGATAAGCCTGCGGCCTGCCGACAGGAACGCGCTCTTTGCCGACTACTGGATGGACGACATCGGGTTCAGGTGCGCGCGGGGGGGCGCGCAGGAGGCGAAGATCGAATGGGTGGGACTGCTGGGTGGGACTTTCATGATGGGATCGGAGGGCGGCGGCGCCGATGAGAGGCCCGCGCACCGGGTGAGGGTGAGGGCGTTCGAGATGGCGAAGAGCGAAGTCACGGTGAAGCAATACAAGGCTTGCGTGGATGCCGGAGCCTGCGCGGCGCCGGGTACACGCGGGCTTTGCAACTGGGGCGCGGCAGGCAGGGAGAATCATCCGGTCAACTGCGTCGACTGGTTTGAGGCGAAAACGTTTTCCGAGTGGGCGGGGGGAAGGCTCCCCACGGAAGCCGAGTGGGAGTACGCGGCAAGAAGCGCGGGCAAGGACCGGAAGTATCCATGGGGGAACGAGGCGGCGACGTGCGGGAAGGCTGTGATGGCTGGATGCGGTCAGCTTTCGACATGGCCGGCGTGCTTCAAGCCTGGGGGAAACACGGAGCAGGGGTTGTGCGACATGGCAGGCAACGTTTGGGAATGGACACAGGATTGGTATCATGGCTCGTACAATGGAGCGCCAAGTGACGGCAGTGCGTGGGAGAGCCCAGCGGGCTCGGTCCGGGTGCTTCGGGGCGGCTCCTGGAACAGCGGCGCCGGGAGCGCCCGGGCGGCCAGCCGCAACGACGGCGGCCCGGGCTCCCGCAACGGCCGCCTGGGGTTCCGCCCGTCGAGGTCTCAATGAACACTTGGCCCTTGATCCCTTGGACCCTTGGCAAAACGCGAATGGAGCGCGGCCGGGCGCGCGCGAAGCCGCGCCCGGATGAGTGACATGAGCGCCCGTCATGGAGGAGGACGAATGAAGCTCAAGGTCTTCACCCTGCGCATGAATCCGGCGACGGGAATTTTCGACGACCGGGAGCTCTGCGAATTCCAGCTGGGCAAGGACGTGCTCGAAGTCTCGGAGCATTTCCTCGTGCACGAGAAGACGCCGACGCTCGTTCTTGTCCTCCGCTATCGGGAACTCCCCGACGGGGCAAGCCGGCCGCCGGAGACTGCGCGCAAGGATTGGCGCGCGCAGCGTGGACGAGGCCGGCCGCATGCTCGGCGGCTGGCTTAAGAGCCGCAAGTGAAGCGCGTCGGATATCTTTTCGAGCAGGTCGCCGATTTCCACGCCTTGTGCGCCGCGGCCCGCCGGGCCCTTTATTTGCCTAAGGTTTTCAGCGCGGAGAGCCGCTTGCCGTGGTCTTTCAGCTTGTCTTCGTGGTCCACGAGGATGGCGCCGTGGGTCAGGGCCTTCTCCTCGTATCTCTTGCCTTTGACCACGGAAGATTCGAACGCTGCGAGGAGCTCGCTGCGGAAGGCGCGGAGTTCCGAACGGAATTCGGCCGTCGACTTGTCGATGCGGGTGTTTGTCTTGTCGAATTCAACCGCGACTTTGGTCCGGAATGCCGTGAGATCTGATTGAAGAGTTCCGACATCGGCCTTGACGGCCGCAATCTCGGACTTCAACTCGGACTGGGTCGCCGACAAATCAGACCTCACGGCCGCAATCTCGGACTTCAACTCGGACTGGGTCGCCGACAAATCAGACCTCACGGCCGCAATCTCGGACTTCAACTCGGACCGGGTCGCCGACAAATCAGACCTCACGGCCGCAATCTCGGACTTCAGCTCGGACCGGGTCGCCGACAAATCAGACCTTACGGCCGCAATCTCGGACTTCAGCTCGGACCGGACAGCCGACAAATCAGACTTGGTCGCGGGCTTGCCGCCGTTGCTCGGCATAGCTGGATTATAGCAGTTCGCCCTGGAGCCGGTAAGGGTCATAAGGCCCACATCAGCCGCGCGACGAGCCGGGCATGGCGCCAGAGCTCCCGCAGGCTCCGGAGCTTGGACCGGCCGGTTAGGCGCGTCGTCAGGGGGGCCGGGACCTCGACGATGCGCCGGCCCGCCCTCAGGAAGAGGACCGCGATCTCCGCGGAGGCCTCGAAGCCGTCGCTTTGAAAGCCGCAATCCCGAAGCGCCGAGACGCGGTAGAGGCGGAACATGGGCGTGTACGCGGTCAAGCTTGCGCCGAACAGCGCGCGATAAGCGGCGTTCACGAGCACGCTGGGCAGGCGCCGCCTCAGGGGGACCGCTGAGATGTCCGAGAGGAACGGGGAAGCGCCCACGCAGTCCGCGTCCGGCCCCTGCTGGGCTTCGAGCAGGGCGCGGATGTGGCGCGGATGGAAGGTGAGGTCCGCGTCGATAGGGATGAGCCACTCGCCGCGCGCCGCGGAAGAGGTCGGCCAAGGACAGCCTCAGCGCGGCCGCCAGCCGCTCTATGGTGGCGAGGCATCTATCAACTCCGCCGATAAGCCTGCGACGAAACCAGTTTATCCGGACTACAATCGGCCGCTTTTTTGGGGGGTCGTCATGGGGCCGGGTCTATTCCGGAGTCGTATGGGGTTTGGATGAAAGCAGGCGCAGCATCTGGCGCACGGAGAGTATTTCCACGCCGAATGAAAGAAGAAGACCGGTCAGTTTGGGATTTCTTTTGAGATCGTCATCCCGGGTGGCGATGCGTCCGGCCTTCGCCAGTAAAGCGGCCTCCAAAAGGTGATCATCATGGGCATCCCGGCAGAATCGGACGGCTCCCGGAGGAGAGACCAGCAGGCTTTGGCCGGCGAGGAGCTCGATGTACTTGTCGATTTCCCCGGCTTGGAGCAGGCTTGCCCTTCGGCGTCAGGAACGCCGAAACCCAGACGCTGGAGTCCACCAGAACAATCACTTGGTCTTTTGGCGAACCAAGCGCATGGTCTTCGTAATGTCGGACTCAACCTCTTTGGAAGAGAATTTGGATGTGCGCTTATGTACGCTGCACAAGAGAGCGCCCAATTCCTTTTTCCATTCTGCGATGGGCGTAACCATCAAGCACACCTTCTCCTTTTCGGAAAGCCGCAGCGGGGTGAGAGGCTTGAGAATTCCGTGCTGGTATATGGCGTTAATCAATTGGGTCATGGGAACGATTATAGGTTAACAGAAACCCGCCCCCGAATCAAGGGATAGTCATAAGGCCCAGATGTTGCCCAGAAACGATATAATCAGCCTCAGCCATGCCCGCGTCCAGGGGCCCGAAGTTTCTCGAGCATTTCAAGAAGGCCGCGGCCCTCTATCAGGGAGGCCGCGTCGAAGACGCTGTCCGCGAGTTCCGCGAAGCGATCCGCATCGATCCTAACGTGGCCGAGGCGCGCTGCAACCTTGGCGTGGCCCTGGCGAAGCTCGGCAAAGACGACGAAGCCGTAGCCGAGCTGGAAGCCGCCCTCAGGATAGACCCCAAGCACGCCGCGTCGTGGTACAACCTCGGCATGCGGCTGGAAGCCAAGGGCCGCGCGGGCGAAGCGATCAAAGCCTACGCGAACTTCATCGCGAACGCTTCTGAGAAGCGGCTGAAATATATCGAGGACGCGAACTCGCGCATCGCGGCGCTGAGGCGGCTGCAGGAGCCCGGCGGCCAGACCATGACCATGGGCTCTGAGCCCAAAGCGATGAGCCTGGGCGGCGCTGAAGGCACGATGACCCTGGGCCCCAAGGGTGAAGGGACCCTGACGCTCGGGCCCGGGGGGCAGGCTCCGGCCGTCGCCTCCGGAGCCGGCTGGAGCGTCGGCGCAATCATCGAGGATCTCTACGAGGTCCGGAGCGTGCTCGGTGAAGGCGGGTTCGGGTCCGTCCACAAGGTATTCCACCGGGGCTGGGAGCTTGAGCTTGCGGTCAAGTCCCCGAGGGAGGACAAGGTCTCAAACCGCAGGGCCTTGGAGCGGTTCGTCCAGGAAGCCAACACCTGGGTCGGCCTGGGGCTCCATCCGCACATCACCACCTGTTTCTTCGTCCGCATCATAGGCGGCCTGCCGAGGATATTCATCGAGTACATGGAAGGGGGCAGCCTCTCGGACTGGCTCCATTCCCGCAAAGTCGGCGATGCGAAGACCGCGCTGGACATCGCCATTCAGATCGCCCGGGCCATGGAGCACGCCCACTCAAGAGGGCTGGTGCACAGGGACTTGAAGCCCGGCAACTGCCTGATGACGCCTGGCGGGATGCTCAAAGTCACTGATTTCGGCTTGGCCAAGGTGGGAGAAGAGGAGGAGGAATCGGCCGAGGACCTGCCCAAGGGCGCGAAGATCGCGCGGGTGAAGGAAGCGACTCAAACAGGGAGGCTTGGGACCCCGGAGTACATGGCGCCTGAGCAGTGGTACCAGGCGGGCAAGGCGACCGGGGCCGCGGATGTCTGGGCTTTCGGCGTGATCCTGCACGAGTTCGCCTTGGGCAAGAAGCCCTTTGAGATGAAGGACGACGAGCCGCCGGACGCCTTCTACGCGAGGATGCTTGAGAGCGAGTGGGCTTTGAAGATCACCTCCAAGATGGACTCGGAGATGCGGGAGGTGATCGCTTCCTGCCTCTCGCCCGATCCTGGGAAACGGCCGCAGGACTTCAGGCCTTTGCGCGAGCGCCTTGAGAGGGCCTACCAGAGGCTGGTGGGTTCAGTTTATCCGCGCGAGGCGGTCAAAGAGACGCCGCTTCTGGCGGACGCGCTCAACAACCAGGGCGTATCCATGTCTGACTTGGGCCGGGCCGATGAGGCTTTGAGGCTCTTCGAGGCTGCGCTCAAGATGGACCCGATGCATAAGGGGGCGGCGCATAACCGGCGTGTGCTTCTTGGCGAGTCGAAAGAGGCGCTGTTCGTCGCTCTTCCAAGGGGCGCTGAAGGCGCGCGGATGGAGGACTCGGCGTTCAGGGCTCTGCTCTCGCGGGCCGAGCAGGAGATCTCCTCCGGGGACTGGGGCAAGGCGTACCAGACTCTCGGCAAGGCTCGCGGCGTGCAGGGCTACGAGCGCTCGGCCAAGGCTTTGGATTTGCTCCAGAGCCTCGGGTTGAGGGGAGTTCGCAAAGGCTTGAGGGCGGGCTGGCGGAAGGCGTTGTTTGCGAAATCAGAATCCGCGCTGTGCGCGTGCATTACCGCGGATGGGAAGCGGATCTTGAGCGGGCATGAGGACAAGACCCTGAAGCTCTGGGACCTCTCCTCAGGCGGCCGGCTCTGGACCGTGGAGGCGCACGCCGGGCCTGTGGCCGCGGTCTGCTTGACGCCGAACGGCAAGCATGCCCTGACCGGCGGCGCGGACCGGGCCGTGAAGCTTTGGGACGCGGAGACGAGCAGGTGCGTGCGCACCTTCTTGGGCCACGGCGGGAGCGTGAGCTCGGTCTGCGCCCTGCCCGACGGGGCCTCCGCTCTCTCCGCGGGCTTGGACAGGACCTTGAGGCTCTGGGACATTTGGACCGGCAAGCAGGTATTCTCTTTTGCGGCTCATCAAGGCGGGGTCCATTGCATCGCGGCGAGCCCGGATGGGAAGCTCGCTCTCACCTGTGGGAAAGACAAGTCTTTGAACGTCTGGAATATGCCCAAGGGCGCTCATGCGCGCAAGCTTGAAGGCCATACAGGCGCCGTGCTTTCAGCCTGCATCCTGCCGGATGGGAGGCATGCCCTGTCTGCGAGCGAGGACAAGACGCTCAAGCTTTGGGAGCTTTCGACCGGCCGGTGCGCAAGGACCTTCGAGGGGCACGAAGGCGCCGCGCGGAGCGTTTGCTCGACGCCGGACGGGAAATTCGCGCTGAGCGCAGGCGGGGACGGTAAGCTGAAGGCGTGGGACATTTCGACGGGCGAGTGCGTCGGGACGTTCGATCAGGAAAGCATCCATTGCGTTTCCATGATGCCGGACGCAAGGCATGCGCTCTCAGCCGGCGAGGATGGGCTGGGGGTCTGGGAACTTGACTGGAAGTATTCCTTCCCGGAGCAATCGGACTGGGACCCGGGGGCCCGGCCTTATGCGGAGAGCTTCTTGGGAGCGCATAAGACTTGGACCGACGCGGATTTCAAGGGCCTGCTTGAGGAATTGGGGCGGCGCGGATTCGGTTGGCTCAAGCCGGATGGGGTGCGCAGGAAGCTTGAGAGGGCGAGCACGGATGGGTGGGGGGAGGAGGGGCCCAGGGCGCCCGTGCCCAAAGGGGTGTGGGCCGGCGCGGCAGCGGCAGCGGTCCTTGTGAGCGCTGCGTTCTTTTTCATGATGAGGCAGGCTCCGGAGGTGAAGGGGCCTGAGAAACCTCAAGCCCCTTCGTTCGACCAGGCGAGGCCGCTCCGGAGCAGGCCGGCTGAGGAGCATCCGTCAAGCCTGGCCATGATCAAGACGGATAAGCCCGCGGCGAAGCCGGAGGCGATCCCGGAGCCTGCCGGGCCGAAATTGAACATGCATTTCATTTTCCCTGTCGCCTTCATCCCGGGCACTGCGAGGGTGAGCGGCGAAGGTGCGAAGAGGCTCAAAGAAGCTGCGCTCCTGGCGCCGGACTACCCGCAGGAGCAGGTGGAGGTCATTGGTTATGCGGGCCCGTCGGAGCCGGATGCCGAGGCCCTGGCCCGTAATCGCGCGCAGATCGCCGCGGATTACCTCGTCGGCAAGGCCCGGATTCCTTCCGGGCGGGTTCAAAGGCGTTCTGTCGTGAGCGGCGAGGGGGCGGGCAGAGCGGAGATCCAGCTTTTGAGCGAGGCGGGTGAGGCGGTTAGGGCTTCCGAGCCCGCGGCGGAGGGGGCGAAGTCTTCGCAGGGCAAGGCCGGGATCGTGTGGGTGAGGATACCGGGTGGGAGCTTTAGGATGGGAACGGGAAATGGTGACGAGGGTCCGGCGCATCAGGTAGCGGTGAAGCCTTTTCAGATGGCGAAAACGGAGGTTACTGTAGCGCAGTACAAAGCGTGCGTGGATGCGGGGGGGTGCACGGCGCCGGATACAGGCAAGTATTGCAACTGGGGTGTGAGCGGCAGAGAGAATCATCCGGTCAACTGCGTGGACTGGAACCAGGCTAAGAAGTTTTCCGAATGGGCGGGGGGGAGGCTTCCATCAGAAGCGGAATGGGAGTACGCGGCCCGGAGCGCCGGGAAGGACAGGGAATATCCTTGGGGTGATGAGGACGCGACCTGCGAGAGGGCGGTCATTTCAGGCTGTGGCAACGGAACAGCATCCATGTGCTCGAAATCTGCGGGCAATACCGCGCAAGGTTTGTGCGACATGGCGGGCAATGTATGGGAATGGACACAGGATTGGTATCATGGCTCGTACAATGGAGCGCCAAGCGACGGCAGCGCGTGGTTGTCGCCTGCGGGCTCGGACCGGGTGTTTCGGGGCGGCTCCTGGGGCATCGGCGCCGGGTTCGCCCGGGCGGCCCTCCGCCTCAACCCCGGCCCGGGCATCCGCTTCGGCCGCCTGGGGTTCCGCCCGTCGAGGTCTCAATGAACACTTGGCCCTTGATCCCTTGGACCCTTGGCAAAACGCAAAGGGAGCGAGGCCGGGCGCGCGCGAAGCCGCGACCGGATGAGCGACCGAAGCCGGGCATGAGGCGATATAGATGAAGCTCAAAGTTTTCACCTTGCGCATGAAACCGGAAACCGGGATATTCGACGACAAGGAACTTTCTGAATTCCAGCTGGGAAAGGACGTGCTCGAAGTCTCGGAACATTTCCTCGTCCACGAGAAAACCCCGACGCTCACCCTTGTCCTCCGCTACCGGGAACTCCCCGACGGAGCAAGCCGGTCGCCTGAGGCAGTCCGCAAAGACTGGCGCGCGGAGCTGGACTTGGAGGGCAAGCGCATCTACGACGAGCTTCGCCTCTGGCGCGGCCGCAAGGCCAAGCGCGAAGGCATGCCGCCCTATCTCATCTTGAACAACCGCGAGCTCGCCGAGCTTGCGATGAAGAAGCCCGCGACGCTCGCGAATCTGCGCGACATCGAAGGGATCGGCGAGGCCAAGTCCGAGCGCTGGGGCGAAGAGATCCTGGCCTTGCTCGCGAGCCTCGCGCCGCCCCCTCCGGCGAAAGGAGAACGCCCCGCGCCTTCGGGGACGGCGGCTCCCATGCCGCCGAAAAATCCGGGGGGGGGGGTAATTCATGGCTTCCGTCGAGCTTCCCCTCTTCGTCCACTGGGAGAAGACGCTCAGGGATATCCTCTCGCGCACTGAGAAGTTTCCCAAGCGCGTCCGCTTCACCCTCTCATCGCGCATAGACAACCTCGCTCTCGATATACTGGGGAACATCGTCGAAGCGCGCTACACCAAGGACAAGTCGGCTGTTCTGGCTCAGGCAAGTCTTGGCTTGGAGAAGCTCAGAGTCCTTCTTAGAATCTGCCACGACGAGCGGCATCTGGACCACAAAGGCTTTGAGCATGCCGCGCGAAACATAGACGAGGCCGGACGGATGCTCGGCGGCTGGATACGCAGCCGGAGCGTCCAATGAAGCGAGTCGGATATCTTTTCGAGCAGGTCGCCGATTTCGGGGCTTTGTGCGCCGCTGCCAGACGCGCCGCGCGCGGCAAAGGAGAGACCCCCTCAGCCGCGTCCTTCACCTTCCACATGGAGACCGAGGTCCTCAAGCTTCAGCGCGAGTTGTTGGACGGCAGCTATCGGCCTCGGCCCTATAGGACGTTTACCGTATCGGACCCCAAGCCCAGGACCATCTCGGCCGCGGAATTCAGGGATAGGGTGGCCCATCACGCCCTGTGCGCGGTCCTGGAGCCGCTATTCGAGCGCGCCGCGATATTCGATTCCTACGCGTGCCGGCCGGGCAAGGGCTCGCACGCGGCCATCCGCAGGGCGCAGGCTTTCGCGAGGCGCTTCGGCTATTTCCTCAAGCTCGACGTCCGCAAGTTCTTCGAGAACGCGGATCATGGGGTCATCAAGCGGAGCTTGGGGCGCCTGGTCAAGGACAAGCGGCTCTTGGCCTTGGCAGACGTGATCATAGACCACGGCGCGCCGGGCTCCGCTCCCGGCAAGGGGCTTCCCATCGGCAACCTGACCAGCCAGCATTTCGCGAACCACTACCTGAGCTCGCTCGACCATTTCATCAAGGAAGGCCTGCGCGTGCGGGGCTACGTGCGCTACATGGACGACCAACTGTTGTTTTCGGACTCGAAAGATTCCCTGCGCGACGCGCATCGCCGCATCCGCGCCTTTGTGGAGGGGGAACTCAAGCTCGATCTCAAGTCCGAAGCGACCATCCTGGCTCCGGTTTCGGAGGGCGTTCCATTTCTGGGCCTGCGCTTGTGGCCGGGAGTCGTCCGTCTGGACGGCCCGGCCAAGCGCAGGCTGATCCGCAGCCTCAGGATGGGGGCGCAAGGCCTGGCGAGCGGGCGACTGGATGAGAACGATCTCGCAGCCTCCCTGAGGAGCCGCCTGGGCCACGCGGCTCACGCAGACACTCTCGGCCTTAGACGTTCACTCGGAGATCTGATGGATCTTGGTTCGGAGGCGATACGGGCTCGAACCGGGTGAATCGGGGCGGCTCCTGGAACAACGACGCCGGGAACGCCCGGGCGGCCAACCGCAACAACAACGACCCGGGCAACCGCAACGACAACCTGGGGTTCCGCCCGTCGAGCTCACTGCCGTCGGCCCGATGCCTTGCGTCCAAGGACTCAGGGCCCGCGCCCAGGCCATGACCAAGGCCTCCGGCCCCGCGCCTTGCGGCACGCCGCCGCAGGGACGAAGAGCAAGAAGCGCCGCGCCTGCCGGTAGGGCTATGGAACGGTCTCGAACGCCGGCGCGGCTTCCCGGGCGGTGCCCGGGGCCTGATGGGAAACCCCGCTGAGCTAAGCTATGGCGGCAAGACCGGCCGGCTGATATAATATGTCGAAACCAATGAAGAAGAGCTACCATCTCACAGCCGCCATCTGGAAGGAAGGGAAGAGATTCGTCTCCAAATGTCCGGAGCTCGGCGTCGCCTCCTGCGGGACCACCCCTGAGAAGGCGCAGGCCGCGCTGGAGGAGGCGGTCGAACTCTACCTGTCCAACGCCAAGAAGCTCGGCTTGCTGGAAGACGTGGAGCCCGCGCTGTCCTCTGAAACCCGGTACACCGCGCCTCTCAACGTCGCGATAGCCTGATGCGGCTTCCGTCGCTTTCGTCGAAGCGGATCATCCGCGCCCTGCGGCGCGCGGGGTTCATCGAAGCCCCGGACCGCGGGAAGGGCAGCCATCGCGCATTCTTCAGGCAGGACACCGAAGGGCGCGTGCGGCTGGTCATCGTGCCCCAAGGCAAGGACATCCCCCGCGGGACCCTTTTTGCGATTTTGGAGCAGGCGGGCTTGAGCAAAGAGGGGTTCCGCAAGCTTCTCTGACGAAAAGCGTTTAGTGGATTATCCGGTTTTCCAGACAAATCGTATAGTGCGCTGAACGGTCGTCGGCCTATGAGGACAGCAGCCGCGCGACGAGCCGGGCATGGCGCCAGAGCTCCCGCAGGCTCCGGAGCTTGGAGCGGCCCCTCCTGCGGGTCGTCAGGGGCACCGGGACCTCGACGATGCGCCGGCCCGCCCTCAGGAAGAGGACCGCGATCTCCGCGGAGGCCTCGAAGCCCTCGCTCTGAAAGCCGCAGGCTCGGAGCGCCGAGACGCGGTAGAGGCGGAACATGGGCGTGTACGCGGTCAAGCTTGCGCCGAACAGCGCGCGATAAGCGGCGTTCACGAGCACGCTGGGCAGGCGCCGCCTCAGGGGGACCGCTGAGAGGCCCGAGAGGAACGGGGAAGCGCCCACGCAGTCCGCGTCCGGCCCCTGCTGGGCTTCGAGCAGGGCGCGGATGTGGCGCGGGTGGAAGGTGAGGTCCGCGTCGATCGGGATGAGCCACTCGCCGCGCGCCTCGGCCAGGGCGGTCTTGATCGCGGCGCCGATGCCCCGGTTGCTCTCATGCGAGAGCACGCGGAGCTCCGGGCGGCGCCTCGACATCTCCAGGAGCGCGGTCCCCGTCGAATCCGTGGAGCCGTCATCTACGGCCAGGACCTCATACGGGCGGCCCAGGGAGGCGAGCTCGGCGAACAGCTCGGATTCGAGGTCCTTGAGGCCCTCGGCCTCGTCGAAGCATGGGACCAGGACGCTGAGCACCTTAAGAGGAGCGGAAGTACTCGATGGTGCGGCGCAGGCCTTCCTCGAGGGAAACCTTGGGCTTCCACTGGAGGGCCTTGCGCGCGAGCGCGATGTCCGGCCGGCGCACCCGGGGGTCGTCTGCGGGCAGGGGCTTGTAGGCGATGCGTGACTTCGACCTGGCCAGGCGCCGGATGGTCTCGGCGAGCTCGAGGATGGATATCTCCTGCGGGTTGCCGATGTTGACCGGAGCGTTGAGGCCCGAGCGCAGCAGGCGGAGGATGCCTTCGACGAGGTCGGAGATGTAGCACAGCGAGCGGGTCTGCGACCCCTTCCCATAGACGGTGATCGGCCGCCCTTTGAGCGCCTGGGTGATGAAGTTGGGCACGGCTCGGCCGTCCTTCTTGCGCATGCGCGGGCCGTAGGTGTTGAAAATGCGCGCGATGCGCACCTGCATGCCGTGATAGCGGCGGTAGGCCATGGCCAGGGCCTCGGCGAACCGCTTGGCCTCGTCGTAGACGCCCCGCGGGCCGATGGGGTTGACGTTGCCCCAGTAGCTTTCCGGCTGTGGGTTGATGATCGGGTCTCCGTAGACTTCCGAAGTCGAGGCCAGCATGAAGATGGCGCCCTTTTCCTTGGCCAAGCCGATGGCTTTGTGCGTGCCCAGCGCGCCGACCTTCAAGGTCGGTATGGGATATTGGGCGTAGTCGATGGGGCTGGCGGGGCTCGCGAAGTGCAGGACCGCGTCGAGCTTCCCCGGGACGTGGATGTAGTTCGTGACGTCGTGCTTGACGAAGGCGAAGTCCGCCTTCCCGAAGAGATGCTCGATGTTCTCGATGCGGCCGGTCAGCAGGTTGTCCATGCCGATGACCTGGTGGCCGCGCTGGAGCAGGGTCTCGGAAAGGTGGCTGCCGATGAACCCCGCGGCTCCGGTGATCAGGATCTTCATTTTATCCCGGCCGGCCGACCTGCCGGACCACGAAGCCGAGCTTCCGCAGGGCCGCGGCGTCGAGGCAGTTGCGGCCGTCCAATATGACCGGGGTCCGCATGAGCGAGTGGATGCGACTAAAATCCAGCTTCATGAACTGCGGCCATTCGGTCGCCACGACGAGGCAATCCGCGCCCTTCGCCGCCGCGTACGGGTCCCGGGCGAATTCGACGCCCTTGAGCAGCTTCTTCGCTTTGGGCGCGGCCACCGGATCAAAAGCCGCCACCTTCACTCTGCGTTCCTTGAGGCGCGCTATGATGTCCAGGCTCGGCGCAAATCGCAGGTCGTCGGTATTGGGTTTGAAGGCCAGGCCCAGGACCGCCACCCGCTTGCCCTCCAGATTCCAGAGCTCGCCCTCGACCTTGCGCAGCACCCAGTCCTTCTGGGTGTCGTTGATCTCCGAGACGGTTTCGAGCAGCTTGAAGTCGTAGCCCTTCTGCCTGGAGATCCAATGGAAGGCTTCGAGATCTTTCGGAAAACAAAACCCGCCGAATCCAAGCCCGGCGCGCAGGACGCGGGAGCCGATGCGCCGGTCGAGCCCCATGCCCTTGGCCACCAGCTCCACGTCCGCGCCGACCGCCTCGCAGAGGCGGCTGACGGCGTTGATGAAGGAGATCTTGGTGGCCAAGAACGAGTTCGAAGCGTGCTTGATGAGCTCGGCGCTCTTTAAGTCCGTCACGAGGACCGGGGCCCTGATCGGCGCGTAGACCTCCCGCAGGATCTGCTCGGCGCGGGGCGAAGAGACGCCGATGACGATCCGGTCGGGATGGAGCGTGTCCTCCACCGCGGAGCCCTCGGCTAAGAACTCCGGGTTGGAGACGACGTCATAGGGGACGCGCCCGCGGTTGACGCGGTCTATGGTCTTCCTGACCCATTCGCCCGTCTCGACGGGCACGGTGGACTTGTCGACGATGACCGTGTAGCCCTTCATCGCCTTGGCGATCTCGGCGGCGACCGCCTCCACGAAGAAGAGGTCGGCTGACCCGTCGGGGCGTGGGGGCGTGCCGACCGCGATGAAGACGACGAGAGCCCGGCGGCCGCGGTAGTTGACGCCTTCGGCGATCGAGTGGGTGAAAACCAGACGCCCCGCCTTGCGGTTGCGCCGGAGCATGGGCGCGAGGCCCGGCTCGTAGATGGGGCAGCGTCCGGCCCGGAGCGCGCGGATCTTCGCTTTGTCCGAGTCCACGCACACGATGCGATGGCCGAGCTCGGCCAAGGCGGCGCCCGTTACAAGGCCGACATAGCCGCAGCCGACGACGCAAAGGTCATAGCTTTTCATGGGCAGGACGATTGTACTGAGGTTGCGCGCAGGTTGCAAGCCGGGGGTCTAAAACATAGAATACCTTCGGCCTATAACGCCATGAAATCACTGGAAAAGAAGATTGGAAACGGCACGGCGCGCATCGGCGTGATCGGGCTCGGCTACGTCGGGCTTCCTCTCGCGATGGCCTTCGCCCGCAAGGGCCACCGCGTGGCCGGCTTCGATATCGACGGCCCGCGCGTCCGCCGGCTCCGCCGGGGAGAGTCCTACATCCTCGACGTCCCCTCCGCTGAGCTCAAAGAGGCGCTGCGCACGGGGCATTTGCGCGCCTCGACCCGCTTCGAGGGCCTCTCGGGCTGCGATGCCGTCATCATCTGCGTCCCGACGCCGCTGCGCAAGACCAAGGAGCCGGACGTCAGCTTCATCCTCGAGTCGGCGAAGGCGGTCGCGCCGCGCCTCAAGCGCGGCATGCTCGTGGTCCTCGAGAGCACCTCCTATCCGGGCACGACCCGTGAGCTGGTCCTCCCGATCTTCGAGGCGCGCGGCCTCAAGGTCGGCAGGGACTTCCACCTCGCCTTCTCCCCGGAGCGCGTGGATCCCGCCAACCCGGAATACGGGGTCCAGAACACCCCCAAAGTGGTCGGCGGCATCACCCCGGCCTGCACGAAGGTTTCCGCCCTGCTCTATGGGCGCATCGCGCAGAAGGTGGTGCCGGTATCGAACGCCGAAGCGGCCGAGATGGCCAAGCTCCTCGAAAACACCTTCCGGGCCGTCAACATCGGCCTGGTCAACGAGATGGCCCTCATCTGCCACCGCCTGGGCCTGAACGTCTGGGAGATCATCGAGGCGGCCTCCACGAAGCCGTTCGGCTTCATGCCGTTCTACCCCGGCCCGGGCCTCGGCGGGCACTGCATCCCGGTGGACCCGCAGTATCTGGCTTGGAAGATGAAGGCGATGAACTTCGAGCCCCGCTTCATCGACCTGGCCGGGGTCGTAAACGCCTCGATGCCGGAGCACGCGGTCAGCCGCATGGCGGAGATGCTCAACGAGGGCCGCAAGGCGCTCAAGGGCAGCCGCATCCTCGCCCTGGGCATGGCCTACAAGCCGGAAGTCACCGACGTGCGCGAGTCTCCCTCCTTCGACGTCGTCAAGCTCCTTCTCGAGCGGGGAGCGAGGGTGGCGTACCACGACCCCTACGTGCCGGAAGCCGCCTTCGAGGGCCGCCGGCTGCGTTCGGCGCCGCTGACCCCGGCGGCGATCCGGGCAGCTGACCTCGTGGCGGTCCTGACCGCCCACCGGAAGGTCGATTACCCCCTGGTCGCCCGGCATGCCCGGCGGATCTTCGACGCGCGCAACGCGCTGAAGGGCTTGAAGGGGAATATCGTCAGGCTCTAGCATTAATGGCCGAACCGATCAGCGACAGGGACCGCCTTTGCCTCGAGGTCCTCAAGACCATCGGCAAGACGCTCAGCCAGATGAACCTCTACCACCCCTCCCATCCGGCCGTCAAGGCGATGCTGGAGGAGGGGGCCCGGGCTCTCTCGGCCCTGCTGGCCGAGATCCCGGAGGGGGAGTTGGCCTACACCCTCGACGCGGGGAAGGTCATCGCGAACGGGCGCATCGTCGGCGCGGTCGCGGACTTGCCGAGCTCGATTGCGAACACCTTCTCGCGGTTCAAATTGAACAGCATCATCTTCCTGCGCGGCGTCAGCGCAGATGAGCTTTCCGCCTTCTGCCAGCTCGCGGCTCTGCGGCCCGACGCCGCGAAGGGCGTGGATCCGGCGGCGTACCTCTCCGAGCGGAGCGTGGCCGGCATCCGGCTCGCCGAAGCGCTCTACGCCAAGGTCGACCAGATGCCCGAGGAAGCGCCGGCCCAGGGGGGCGCAGGCGTTGAGGCCGCCCCCGCGGCCGAGCCGGCGCAGGAGGCTGAGCCGGTCGCCGAGGCGATCGAGAAGATGGCGGACGAGTCCCTCGAGAAGACGATCGAGCTCCTTGCCAAGCGCGCGGGCGCCGACTCCGGCCAATGCGCCCGCATCCGGGATTCCGTCATGCGGCGCGTGCGCGCCGAGCTCGAGGCTAGGGTCAGCGAGGCGACGCGCGAGCTCAAGAAGCAGACGACGGTCCTCGCCAACGAGCAGGCCCGCACGCAGGCCGTGCTCTCGAACATCGCGGAGGGCGTCGTGGTCGTCGACGACTCCGGGCGCGTGCTGATGATGAACTCCGCGGCCGAGGAGCTCTACGGCGCCAACTTGGCCGACCTCGCCGGCAAGCCCCTCTCCGAGCACGCCCGCGAGGAGCATCTGCTGGCGATGTCCAAGGAGACCTCGGTCCCGGAGGATAAGCCCGCCTCCGGAGAAGTCGCGATCGCAGCCAGGGAGGAGACGAAGCGCACCCTGCGCGCCTCGACCGCCATCGTCCAGACCGAGTCCGGCAAGCCCGTGGGCATGGTCTCGGCCCTGAGCGATGCCGCCAAATTCCGCGAGCTTCAGAAGATGCAGCGGGAGTTCGTCGCGCACGTCACGCACGAGCTCCGCTCTCCCCTGACCGCGATCCGCGCCGCGCTCGAGATACTCGAGGGGGAGCTGGCGGGCAAGCTCCCGCCCGAGGAATCGCGGATCATGATGAACGCCCTCAAGAACACCGACCGCCTCGAGGACCTCGTCAACAGCATCCTGGACTTCTCGAAGATCGAATCCGGGCAGATGACGCTCTACCCGAAGCCCGGCCCTCCCGGCCAGCTCGCCCAGGAGGCCCTCGACAGCATGAGGCCTTGGGCGATGAAGAAGGGCGTCCAGCTCGAGCTCGCGGCCGAGGCGGTCCTGCCTACGATCTCCGCCGATCCCAAGCGCACGGTACAGGTCCTCATCAACCTGCTCTCCAACGCCATCAAGTTCACCCCCTCGGGCGGGCGCATCCGATTGAGCGTGGTCCCGGCCGCGGATCCGGCGAAGTTCGTCCAGTTCAGCGTCTGCGACACCGGCCCCGGGATCGCCAAGGCGGATCAGCAGAAGATCTTCCAGAAGTTCGTTCAGATCGCCGCGGGCGAGAAGCACGTGGGCGGCACCGGCCTGGGGCTCGCGATCGCCAAGGCCTTCGTCCATCTCCAGCAGGGCCAGATGTGGGTTGAAAGCGACGTCGGCAAGGGATCGACGTTCTTGTTCACTGTCCCGGTCTACGTTCCGCCGCCCGAAGACGCGGCGGCGAAGCCCAAGCCCAAGCCTAGGCCCTGGTGGAAGCGCCTGCTGGGCTACAAGTAGCCCCGGGTGCGGGGAAGATTCGTCGGTAGATTTCAGGCATTGACGCCCGCTCCCGGTTTCCAGAGGTAATCCCAGCGCTCGTTGAGTACCGCCAGGCGTACTGGAGTATCGCCTGCGCTCCCTCCGGCGTCTACCGCATCCCAGCCTGCTTGAGTCTCGAAGCGACGAGGTGTTTGCAGGCGCTTTCGACCACGCCCGAACCGATGAAGTATCCCGCCTTGCGGAAGTCCTTGTAGCGCATCCGGCGCAGGTTCGCTTGGAAATAGTGGATGGCCCTACGCACGCATTCTCGCGCAGCTTCAGATTTCGGTTTCAGTCGCCGTAGGGCGCCCAGCGCCCTCCTACCACGTGTGTTGTAGAGCTTCCTGCTCCAACGCTCGGCCCATGCCTTCCCCTCAGGGGTTCTCCTCACCAAACACTGCACGGCTTGCCTCCCAGAGCTTCTCTGATGCGTGGTAGAAGTCGATAATCTCCACCCGGCCCTTCGGGAGCATCGCGTCCATCTCGTTCCATATCCAGTGCGCCCCGTCACCGATTGCTACGACTTCAGTCTCTTCGCTTGGCCCCATCTTCAACGCCTCGACATAAAGCCTACGGCTCAAGTCCTGCGCGTTTCCAGTCGTGCCCGCATACCGCGTCATCTCACGTTCGGGGCCTTGGCCACGTTGAGCGTCGTTGTCTCAATGACCTCTCTCGCCTAAGTTGCGCTAAGCCCTCCCATAAAAGTCGCAGTTTCTAAGCTCCTCGCGCTTGCGCGAGGAGCCCGAGCGGCCCCGCGGGCCGCTCGTTCCGTTGGGGAATATCCACTTGTCTTCCATGCGCGTTCAATCAAGACGCCAAAAGTTTTCCACAGAACATCTCCCAGGAGATGTTCTGTGGATAAGTATGGGCGGGTTTCCCGGACACCTACAAATTTTCCTCACACCCGTAGCTCCTTCTTCATCCCCGCGCGAGCGCAAAGCCCCTGATTGACGACGCCCCGCCCGACCTGAGGGCCGTCGCGCAGGCTGAGAGCGTGGCCCCGCTCGTGCAGACGTCGTCGATGAGGACCAAGTCCAATCCGCGGACGTCGGCCTTCGACGCCGGCGCGAAAACCCCCTTCAGCCGCCCCGCGCGCTCGCGCCGGGAGAGCCGGGATTGAGCCCGCGTGTTCCGCAGCCGGCTGAGCGCGTCCAGCACCGGGAGCCCGCTCGCGCGGGAAACGGCCTCGGCGAGGAAGCGCGCCTGGTTGAACCCGCGCTGCCTCTGGCGCGCGGGATGCAGGGGGACCGGCACGAGGGCGTCGGCGCCTCCCAGTTCGTCGAAGAGGCGGAAGGCTCCGGCCATCCAGTCGGCCAGCGCTTTCCCGACCCAGAGGCGGCCCCCGTATTTGAAGGCATAGAGCAGCGGCGGCAGCGGCGTCCGGTAGGGAAAGACCGCGCGGACCAAGTCCACGGGCGAGAGGCCGCTGCGGCATCTTGGGCAGCAGGCTTCGGGCCCCTCCCAAGAGCGCCCGCAGCGCCTGCAGAGGGGGCCGTCCAGGCGCCGAAGGCGTCCCATGCAGGCTCCGCACAGCGGCCCTTCCAGAGGAAACGGCAGGCCCTCCCGGCAGGCCAAGCAGATGCGCGGCCAGAGCCAATGCAAGGCGACGTCTTTGATCCCAAGACCCCACAGAGGATAATACGAGCGAGGAGCGATTTAGTTCCCTAAAATTGGAACGTCAGCATGGTGCCGAACAGGTAGGAGATGTATTCCTCTTCCTTGAGGTACTTGTGCCAGAAGCGGCTGACGGCTCCGTTGAGCGTCATGCGGAGATTCTTGGCGATCTCGTAGTCCGCGCTGGTGTTCAGGTTGAAGAGCTTCGAGTTGTCGGTGAGGGTCACCGGGGATTGGCGCATCGCGAGCGAAAGGGTCGTGGTCCAAATGACGCGGTTGGTGAAGGCCAGGGTCTTCTCCGAGAAGGGGATCCGCAGGCCCTTGGGCAGGGCGATGTCGGTGCGGACCAGCAGGCTCGGGGTGAGGACGGTCGTGTTCTGAGTCTGGACCCCTGTGCCGAGGGCCGTGATGTCCTGCTGGTAGTCCAGCTTGGGAGTGAATCGAAAGGTCCTCAAGTCGAAGGTCGACTGGATCGTCGCGTCCTTGTGGTCCGTGGTCTGGACGATCTGGTCGATACGGAGGTCCCTCTTGGCGCTGGTCCTGTGGTTGAAGCTCACCGCGGCGTCGTAGCGCTCCCTGATCAGCGCGCGGAGGTCCGTGCCGACCGCGCCGTCCGTGTCGAGGCTCTGGCCGACGTTCTCCGTCCTGTGCGCGGAATACTTCAGGTTGATCTGGCCGTTGCGCATCCAGCGGTCCGCGTAGAGGAGCCGCTCGATCTGGGACAGCGAGGCGATGAGGTCGGGCAGGGTGGTCGAGACCGTCTTGGATAGGGTCCCGGTGACCTCGGAGCGCTGGATGCTCTGGGTGTAGTTGTTCGTCACGGCGAACGTCTTGAAAGCGGCTTTCCGGCCCGTGATGTCGTAGGCCTCCAGCGGGGACCAGCGCTGGCTGGAATTGAACGTGTCGCGCAGGGTCAGGTTCGCGCGCTGGGCCGCCGGGCTCCGCGCGCGCAAAGGGGTGCGGATCCAGAAGGCCCCGCGCGTGTTGAGCCCGCCTTCGACGTTGTTGTAGACGTCGCCGTCCTGGAGCTGGTAGCTGTTTGACAGCGAGGCGGAGCGCAGGAGCTTCGATTTCGGGATGATCTCGGAGGCCGCCAGGGTCAGGTTGATGCCGCCGCTCGCCTGCCGATTGACGGTCTTGAAGGCTCCGATGCCGAAGGTGTCCGTCGAGCCCGTGAGGGTGTAGGTGGTGTAGCTGATGACGGCCAGCGTGTTGTTGACGATGCGGGTCGGCTGGAGGATGTAGTTCTCGGTGGTGGTCAGCGAGTAGTTGACGCTGGGGTTGAACCATCTGAGAAGCGGGAAGTTCGCGGTGAGGCCCGCGGTCTGGTTCATCGACTTCATGTAGCTGTCGCGGATCTCCGGGCCGCTCGAGAAGTCCCGGCGGTCCTCCTTGACCGTCGATATGGCGTAGTTTGGGTTGAAGGAGCTGCCGGCCCAGGGGGTGAAATTGAGCCTCGCCCCGTAGGCGTTGGTGAACTCGTCGGTGTCGTAGTTGCCGGGGAAGGAGCGGGCGAACTGGGACTCGAAGGAGACGGAGTTCTTCGCGCGGGAGGCGGTCAAGCCGATGCTCTGGGGCAGCCAGCGCTTCGCCGGCGGGGTGTAGTCCAGGCTGCCGGCGTAGGTCTTCCGGTCGTCGAGGCGGGTGAGCTCCTGGTAATCCTTGCGGTCCCGGGTGTGGGAGAGGCTCAGGCGCGGCCAGGCGCCGTAGGAGAAGGCGCCGTTCGCCGTGCCGTTGTAGGTGGTCACCTTGCCCTGCTGCATGAGGCTCACCAGGTTCGAGCGGTCCCCGACGGCGTTGGTGTTCGGCGTGACGGTGATCGTGCGCGCGAGCGTGAAATGCATCGGCAAGAAGGAGAGGCGGTCGAGGTTCAGGTAGGCGTTCTCCTGGCGGTTGTCCTGGTTCGAGACCACCGTGGTCGGGGTCTGGTAGCGGCGGTCCACGAAGCGGTGCTTCGCGCCGAGGGTCCCCCAGCCGGGGATGGTGAAGTCCGCCTGCAGCTTCTGGGCCTGGCCGGTCTGCTTGATCGGGTCCGCGAGGTGGATCTCGTCGAGCCAGAGGGCGCCGGCGGTCGTCGTGGCGCCGGAAGAGTAGACGCCCGCCGTGAGCACGGCGATCTGCTGGAGGTTGGGGCGGCCGGTCGAAACGACCACGGTCGCTCCCGGGCCCTGCCCCACCCGCCAGATGTCCGGGATCTGGTCGTTGTTGATATCGGCCTGTTCCGCCACGATCTTCTGCCAGCCGGTGAAGGCGAGGGGCACCTGGATCTCGAAGTAATCCTTGTCCGAGCCCGCGCGCAGGAAGAAGGTCTTGTCCACATTGGTCGGGGTGGGGGAGATGTCCGTCCCCTGGGCGTTGCCGTAAAGCAGGAAGGTGAAGCTCCTGTGCTGGCTGATGTCCAGCGCGCGGGAGAAGGTGCGCTTGGTGTAGACCGTGGCCCCGGCCGGGAGGTTCGAGAAGCGCAGCTCGAGGGCCCCCTCCGCGATGTTGCTCGAGTTCGACTGCCGCTTGATCTCGTCCGCGCTGCCGTAGAGGTCGTAGAAGATCGCCTCCGCGTCGCCCCCGGCCCGGTAGATCGGCAGGTAGCCGGGGTCGTCGGCGTTGTTGACGGACTTGACTGTGACGGTCCCGCCGCCGACCGCTCCGGTGGCGGGGTCCCCGGCTTGGCCGCGCTGCCAGGTATTCCCGATCGCGGCGATGCGGGCGAACTGGAGGAACCCGGAGGAAGCGCCCCCGGCGCCCTGATGCACCGTGATGCGCAGCTGCTTGATCGCATTCCACTTGACGTCCGCTCGAGCGATGCTGATGGGAATCTGGAAGGTGTGCCAGCCGGCGAAATCGAGAGCGGTGCGCGTCGAGCCGGAGGTGACGTCGTAGAGCTTCTTTCCGTCGCCTAGGGCCGCGTAGCCGAAGTCTCCGCCTGAGAGGTCGGCCGGATCGAGGCGTCCGTTGCGGTTTAAGTCCTCGGAGTCGATGCGGCCGTTGCCGGCCCCGTACGTCGCGTCGGTCTTCCCAGCGGGGGCGTAGGCCCAGCCCTTGTCCTCGTCGGGCTGGAGGATGCCGTCGCAGTTGAGGTCCTCGGTCTTGGGCGCGTTTTGGATGATCCGGTTGTCGGCGCAGGTCAGGGTCATGCCGCCGGCGCCGTCCGCGTCCTCGCTGATGCCGCCGAGGTGGAAGTTGATCTCGTTTAAGGACTTCGAGCTCTGGTTGACCACGACCTCGAGCATCGTCTTCTGGGAGAAGTCGAGGCCCGTCGCAGAGAAGGGGTAGACGATGGAAACCTCTTTCGTGGAGGACTGGACGGTGAAGTTGTAGTTGAGGTTCAGTATCTTCTGCGTCTCGTCGGGACCTACGGGCGCGTTGGTGTTGATGTCCCGGATCTTGACGTCGCCGGTGACCCACGTGAGCCCCCCGCCTCCCGGCTTCGACGCCTCCCCCGCGGGGTTGGATGCGATCTGCCAGGAGGCGTCGATCATGGGCGCGTTGTCGTCCTGCTTGACGCCCTCCATGTTGTCGATGAGGGCCAGCTTGGAGAGGTTCGGATTCATATGGCTGCGCGCGAGCTCCCCGGCGAAGGTGCCCTGCAGGAAAGGCAGGAACTTCACGTTCTTGAGCTGCATGTCCGCCTCGTAGACGAGCAGGCTCTTGGCCAGCTCGGTCACGGTGGGCACTGTTGGGGGCTTCGAGCCGGTCTGGTAGAGCAGGGTGGAGCCGATCGAGAAGTGCTCGTTGAAGTCGTAGCCGATGCGGGTACCGAGCAGGCTCTCGGTCGCGGAGCCGACGAAGGGGGCCACCTCGTAGCTCACGTCGATGACCGAGCTCTCCTTGATGCGGTCCTCGTTGAAGAAGGTGATGAACCCGGACTCGTAGTCCACGAAGTAGTCCGAGTTGCGGTTCAGCCGGACCCCGTCGATGAGGACCACCTCCGACTGGAGGACCAGGTTCGGCTCCAGGTAGAAGGTCTTCATGCGGAAGCGGAGCTCCAGCTGGAAGAGGCGCTTGGTGATGGGGGTGGGCGAGTAGACTTCATGGTCCGGCGTGGTGCTGCTGTAGACCTCCGCGAAGGGCTCCTCCAGCCGGAACACGCCGTTCTCGAAGTCCACGGTGATCGTGTCCGGATACTTCTGCATCGGGTTCAGGCTGGGCCCGACCGGGTTGCGGTTGAGGTCCAGGACATTCAGGGCGAAGTTGCCCCGGCCGTCGTCGCGCATGATCTGGCTGCGGCCGATGTTGTAGAAGGTCTTCAGCTCGCGATCATAGCCTGCCTGGCTCTCCGCCCGCGTGGAAATCTCGACATGGATGGTGACGGTGGAGTACGAGAGCGTGGAGAAATCCACGTTGTAAATAAGAGTGCTTTTTGTGATTTCGCTGGTTGCGGCGCCTGTGCTGATGAAGATTCCGAGTGGGAACGGGGTGGGGGAGATCGAGACCGTTGTGGATGAAACATCACATGACGAAATATGGATACTCTCTTCAGATCCACCGATCGTGATGGCGGAGGTTACTGGAGCGGTCGCTGCATACAAAAGAGTGAAGACCTCGGGCGAACCTATGGCGGTTGAGATTTTGATTTCAGCAGTTGAAATTCCGATCGTTTGGAAAGTCCTGGTGGCGAGCGGAGTCGTGCCTGATGAGATTTTGAAGTTGTAGATCGTGGTGACCGGCGTCATGGGAAGGGCCGCGTCGGCGAAGGTCTTGATCAGCTTGTTGCGCCCCGTGCCTCCCGACGTGCCGCTCGCGGTAGAGGTCTGCACCGAAATGGACGTGCCGCTCGCGTCCGTGAAGTCCACGGCCACCACGTCCTGCGCATCGAGGGAATTTCGGAAAGTCAGGATGCCTTTTGCGTAGTCCACCGTGTAGTCGGCGCCGGGGATCAACTGAGTGAAGGTGCCGGTGTAGGTAACGGTGCTGTAACTAAGGTCATCCACCGTCAAGGTAACCTCTCCAACGTTCTGCTGGCCCGCGACCTTTCGGGAGAGGTACACCTTCTCGCTGCCGGCCTTAATCGGCAGGCGGGCGAGATTGTCGAAGCTGATATCGTAGTACTGGCGGCGGATATAGGAGGTGTCCAGTATGTCCATGTTGGTGAGCTGGGTGTTGCCCCTGAACTGCTTGGTCTTCGTCGTCCCCTTGGTGCGGCTGCCGATGAAGATGGCCGAGAGCTTCTTGTACTTGAGCTGGATGCGGATGCCGAAGAGCTGCTTGTTGTAGCTGACGAACTCGGTCGCCGGAAGGGAGAGGTCGATGTCGCCGAAGGAGGCGTTCTGGACCACCTCGTTGGGGTCTCCGGTGTAGACAACGGAGATGTCCTGCTTGTTCGCCTTGGTGTCGTCGTAGTCGACGTTCACCGTGATCTTCGGGCCGACCTTGCCCTGCATGCGCAGCTGCAGCTGCTGCTGGATGTCGATGAGGTTCGTGGATTTCGGGCGCTTGGAGATGCTCTGGTCGCCCAGGTAGCGCTTCTCGGTGAAGGAGAACCCGATGACCTTGCGGCCGGTGATGGAGAGGCTGGTGCCGTAGGTCGGCAGCTCGATCTCCGGGCGGGGCGGCGCGGGAGCCGCGCTCGAGCCGGCCAGTTCGTAGGGGGATGGGGGCGGAAGGGTCGGCAGCTCGATCTCCTCGCGCGGGAGCACTCCGTATTCGACGTCCTCGCGCATCTTGTCCCAGCGCGAGGGGTCGAACTTGAAGGGCTCGAAGGTTTTCAGGAACTCGGCGAAGTCCTTCGGCGCCGCGCAGGAGGGCGCGGTCTCGAATATGCGCGCGGGGTCCTTTCGTTCGAGGAGAAGGAAGGGGCCGGCGGAGCGGAACATCTCCGGAAGAGCCTCCGGGGGCCGGGCCGCAGGCTGTTCGGCCGGCGCCGCGGCTTCTTTTTCCGGCTGAAGCGCTGGGGCGGGCCGCTCGGGGGCTTGAGAGGCGAAATCCGGGTCGTAGGGGAAGGAAAATTGGGCTTGCGCGTCGGCGCACGCCAGCGCGCCCGATAGGACGGAGAGGGCCAGAAAGGCCGGCAGCTTCCGAGAGGATGTTCCGGTCAATGGATTTCGCGGCTCACCCCCTCGGCGCGGGGGCCTGCGCAGCGGCGCGATAGAACGCGCGCAAGCGGACGCGACGTTAAGTATAACGGGCGTATCCCGAACTGTCAAGGACAAGCTTTTGCCCCGGCGCGAGGGCGGCGCGCAAGACGTCCTCCTCTCGCGCAGTCCTCGCGACGCTCAGGCCCGGCGCGAGGGCGTCCCCATGACTTTAACAGGGCTGCGTCGCAACGTCAATATCGCGACTGTTAAGAAACCGACATCCCGCTCGCCTAATAGGACTTTAACAGGGTTTGGGGCAGGCGTCAATTCACAGCCGCGCGAGCGGCCGCATCACGGCTGTTACAGGGGGCTAATCCGGATCCGAATTCGAGCCCAGGGCGATCAGGGTGTAGGAATACTGCCCCGGCTCGGGCGGCAGGATGGTGATGGATTTCTCTTCGCCGGGGTCAGCTGTGAGGC
Source organism: Elusimicrobiota bacterium (assembly GCA_016212885.1). GTDB lineage: Bacteria > Elusimicrobiota > Elusimicrobia > UBA1565 > UBA1565 > UBA9639. Next base: position 32,564 of record JACRDO010000163.1, read on the forward strand.
CCTTGTCGTCCTTGATCAGGACCTTCTTCGCGTTGGCGACTTCCCATTTCAGGGTGATGGCTTCTCCCGCCGGGACCGTGGTCCTGTCCGTGCTGAAGTGGAGGATGACCGGCGCCGGGGGCCCTGAGGTAGGGTTCTTCGCGGTCCATTGCCAGGCGAAAACGACAACGGCGAGGCCGGCGAGGGCCAAGGCCGCCTGGGGGGCCCAGGAGGGCTGCAGCGCCAGGGGGCGCGAGAGGATCCTGCGCATCGTCTTCTCGGCCAGAAAAGGGGGCGCCGCATGGGGGGCCGTCCGGCGCAGGACGAGCCTCATGGCCTTCATGAAGGCGCGGTATCCGTGCAGATTCTTCATAGTCCGTCCCTATTAGATATACGCGCGGGCGCGCCCAAAGTTACAGGCCCCCCAACGATTTTCCGAACCGCTTCCAAAGGAGCAGCTTCGCCCGATGCAGCCTCACCTTGACGCTGGCCATGGACAAGCGCAGCACGCGCGCGATCTCGTCGTAGCGCATCTGCTTGAGATAGCGCAGCACGAAGGGCGCCTTGAGCGTGTCGGGCAGGCACGCCACCAGGCTGTGGGCCAGGCGTTCGGCCTCCTCCCGCTCCAGGCCCGCATCGACGAGCGCCTCCCGCGACGGGAATTCCCTCGTCCGCTCCTCCCCCTCGTCGGAAACGGGCCAGTCCAAAGAGAAGAATCGGAGGACCTTCTTCTTCCGGAACCGGCTCCGGCAGAGGTTGAGCGCGATGGTGTAGAGCCAATTGGACAGCTTGTGGCCTTCCTTGTAGCGGGCGAGGTGCTGGTAGAGCTTCAAGAAGGCTTCCTGGGTGATGTCCTCCGCGTCCTGCCGGCTGCCCGTCATGCGCAGGCAGAGGTCAAAGATGTCGTTCTGGTATTTCTCGATGATCCTGCGGAAAGCCTCGGGACGCTCTTTGCGGGCGTCCTCTATGAGGCCCGCGTCCTCCCGGGTGCTTTCCTTGTCGGAAGTCATGGGGCGCTACGCGTACCAAACATCCAAAATCCGCAGGTTTGGACGTATTGTACCACAAGAGAAAAGGAAAGGCGGGGATCTCGCGGCCCCCGCCTTTCGGAGCTCAAGGGATCGTCCTACCTCGCCTTCTTGGCCGCTTTCGCCGGAGGAACCAGGTACAGCTGGTGCCCCTTGGCGACGCGGAGAGCGCCGTTGATCAAGATCGTCTTGGCCGCGCTCTGCTTGCCGGTCTGGCGGACCGCGCTGATCGCGTAGCGCTTCTGCTTCGGATCGAAGGACAGGACCCTCTCGCCCGCCTTGATCTGCTCGATCGCCAGCTCGCGGCCGTCGGCCATCGCGACCTTCATCCCCGCGGCCAGGCCGTGGTCCTTGTGATCCTTCAACTCGTTCTGGTTGTGGACCAGGTAGTTCTCGGCGAAGAAGTCGTGCGGCTCGTCCGTGATGAGGTTGTAGACGTCCACCGCCTGATCGATCTCCGCCAGGGAGCTGATCGTCACCCGCTCGCCGTTCGCGTTGAGCAGCTCATCGCCGAGCTTCATGTCGTTGGAAAGGGACCACTGCCCGTTGACCATGAGGATGTGCCCGGGGGTGATCTTGAGGGCGTCGTTGACGATGTAGTGCGTCTCGCTCCGGTTCTTGGTCGTCTTGACGACCGCGGCGCCGACGTACTTCCCCTTTTCCGCATCGTAGGACATGACCTTGTCGCCCACCTGCACGTCCTCGATGTTCTTGTAGCCGCCCTCCGCCATGAGGATCTTCGTCCCCTTCAGGAAGCAGTGCATGCCCACCGTGCAGGACAGGGTCTTGGACATGCCCTCGCTGGTGTGGAAGGCGGCGTAGAAGGTCCGGTCGCAGCCGCTGCAGATGCCCGGATTCCACTGCTGGGCGCCGTCGGAGGTCCTGGTCCCGAGGCCGTCGATGACGACGCGGGACGCGGTGCCGAGGGACCAGCTCATGGTCACGTAGCCGTAGGGGCTGGCGCAGCGGAGGTTCGAGGGGCCGCACGAGAAGGTCATGTTCTGCGGCGGCGGCGGCTGCTGCACGGAGACCTTCAAGGTCTTCTTCGTGGATTGCGACTGCGCGATATGGACGCAGAGCCCTGCCAGGCATGCCGCGGCCCCGAGCAGGCCCCATATGTGTAATTTCTTCATAGCCGTTTCTCCTTGCTCCCTACTTGATATACGCTCGGCGGGGCGGAAGGTTACGCCGGAGGGCCGGGATTATTGCCAAAGCGGGGGGTTGGTGCAGGTGGGGGGGCCGCAGTCGCTCGCGTCCGGACAGAGCTTGATCTGGATCTTGCACGGCGGGACCGCCACGTCGGCGCATACGGTGAACGTATAGCGCCGAGTGACGGGCCCGGTCGCCGGATCCGGGTACTTGATGATCCAGTTGTCGTTGAGGCACGTGCTGATGTCCGGACTGGCGCAGGGAGTTGGTCCAGTCGCGAAGGAACTGGCGGGACCGGTGGTCCGGGAGAGGCAGGAGACGACCTTGGCCTGCAGGGCGGACAGGATGGCCCTGTTCTCATCGCTCTCGGTGATGGACTTGGCCGTCATGGCGCGCGAGAGCGTCCATTGGAGCAGCATGACCGAGATCCAGGCCAGGGTGAAGAGCATGATCAGGACATGGAGCAGGACCACGCCGCGCGCGTTCCTCATTGGGTCGCCAAGGGAAGGCTTACGCCGGTGTTCACGTCGGCGTAGACCGGCACGGCCGACATCTTCGACGCGTCCTTGGTGGGGTCGAAGTAGACCCGGACCTTCACCTCGATGTAGTTGTTCCTGGTCCGGTTGAAGAAAGATGTCCCGGGGATGTTGACGGCTTGGAAGCGGCTCGTGGGGCCCCCGGCCAGCGTCGCCGTGAAGGTGTTGGGCAGAGGGTTCGGGGTGCCGCAGGCGACGGCTGGGACGTCGCCTTTGCCCCAATAAGCATACATCACCGGGGGCGGGCCGGCGTTCACGCAGAAACGGAAGTGGCGCTTGTTCGCGTCCGGGCCCCAGACCTTGGTGTTGTCCGCCGGGTCCACGTTCTTGTAGCCGTACAGCTCGTTGCTCCCAACGCCCACGACCGGGGAGACGATGGTGGTCGCCTCGGAGAGCTCCCCCAGGATCTTCTTGCGCGTGAGATCGGCCTGGCCCTGGACCGTGACCTCCTGGATGGCGAGGCCCTTCTGCCGCAGGAGGGTGCCCTCGAAGGCGGCCAGCCCGGCCATGATCACGGCCATGAGGGCCACCACAAGGATCAGCTCCATCAGGCTGAAGCCTTTCTCGCCCAGGGGAGGGCTCAACCGGGATCGTTCCATGTCATCGTGATGTCCACCCGGCGGCGGCTCATGCCGTCCACCGTCTCCGGCGTGACGGTGTAGGTGATCCTGGCGCTCACCGGCGCATCGTAGAGGGTGGATGGGAGTATGGTAGAGACGTCGTGCCTGCAGTTCTCGGACAGGGCCCATTCGCCGCAAAGGTCCTTGGGGGTGCCGCCGACGTTGTAGCGCCATGCCCCGCCCGGGGCGCCGTCCGTGGTGATGTTGGGGTCCGGCGTCACGTAGCTCTTCAGGTCATCCATCAGCAGGCGGGAGTACAGCTGCATCTGGCTGCGGTACTTGTCCTTGCTCAATTTGAACTTGCTCATCAGGCAGACGGAAAACGAGGCGGTCACCCCTATCGCCAGCAGCAAGGCCGCGATGACGACCTCGACCAGGGTGAAGCCTTTACAGCCCCGGGTTCTTCGGGGGAGGTATGAATTCAAAGCCGTAGGTAAAATGCCCACATTTTGTAACCTTTATGGTGCACACGCCGATCAGAAGGGAATTCCCCTCGTCGTAGTCCTGGGTGTATACGCAGTCGTAATTCAGCACGGGCGTGGTGTTGCACATGCCGGTGCCGGAGGTGGTCCGCTTGTCCCCTTTCAACGGCGGTATGCCTCCTACGGGCTCGGGGGCCACGATTTCCTTTTGGCGCTTACTGTCGAAGGTGATGTAAGGGGGGGAGCAAACGGAGCAAGCGGAGTCGCATAGGGGGCAGATATCGGCGGGTTTGATCGTGAACATGGTCTTGGTGCCGCTGGAGTTGTAGAGCTTCCAGCTGATCTCGATCTGGTTGTTGATGTAGACACTGCAGGTTTGGGGGGTCGTCTTGCACGCCCCCGTGCTCTTGACGCATTTCTTGACGGTCAAAAGGCAGGCGATCTCCAGGGGCCAGTCGTAGATGCAGTTGGCGCCCGTATCGGGCGGGAAATCCTTCCAGCAGAGCCTATCGGCCTTGATGTCGCCGTTCACATAGAGCTTCGCGTAGCGGGTGCTTCCCAGGGTGTCGGTCCCGGCTCCCAGCTTGACTGGCATGGCGAAATCGCTCCTCACCAGGACTTGGTTGTCGTTGTTGCAATCGCCCGAGGGTTGGACGATGTACCGCGGGCCCGATCCGATGCTCTGGTCTTTTTTGAATCCGGTGCAGGTTGTCCCGGTCAGGGTAGTGTTGCCTTTCGTCTTCGCGAAAGTCGTCTTCCCGGTCGTGGTCAGGGAGAGGAATCTTCCGTTGCCGTCCGGATAGTAGGTGGTGAGCTTGGCCGACTGCTGGGTCGCCAGGCCCAGGTCCCCGCGCAGGCAGAAAAGAAGCAGGGCGATCAGGCCGAGGCGCGCGACAGGCCGCGGGATCTGGATGCGCAGGAAGATCTCGCGGGTCATGTCAATCCGGGTCCCAGCTGCAGCGGGAGTTGGTCTTCAGGAATATGCAGTGGGTGACTTTGAGGTTGCCTGCCACGCGGAGCTGGGGGTAGTACGTGTCGAAGCTGCTGGTTCCCATGCCCACGTTGCCGTTCGACGCGTCGATGGAGGCCTGGGCCCCCAAGGAGATCGCCTCCTTGGTGCCGATGGTGACGCCCTTGGCCACGACGAGCTGACCGTAGATCCCGGAGGGCGAGGGGAGGTAGTTCGTGGTCAGGGGCTCGTCGACAGGCCCCGCCGCGATCGGGAAGGCCAGGCAGATGAAAACGGGAAGGACCCAGCGCGCGGCGCGCGGGGTCAAGGCCAGCCGGATCCTGAACTCATGGGTGATCCGGGAGTTCATTCGGGCCACCTGCAGCGGTAGTTCTGGTTGGAGTTGTTGCTGCCCATCTGGTTGTTCTGGAGCCAGATGCAGCCGTCCACCCAGAGGGTCCCGTAGATCCGGAGCCTATACTTGGTGTCCGGGCCCTTGCCGATGCTGACCGGAGTCTTGTCGTGTGGGGTGGCATCCGGCTTTGTCATATCGGGATTCCCGAAAACGACGTTCCCGCTGTCGGTCGCGAGCATGGTTTTGCCTGTGGTGGTCAGGGTCTTGTAGGTCGCCGAGGCCGGGGGATAGTACATCGTCAGGGTGGAGACGTCGCCGGTGCCCGCGAATTTGGGAAAAGCCAGGCACAGCAAAGCGAAAAGCGCCCAGCGCGCCTTGCGCTGCGTCAAGACGATGCGGATCCTGATCTCGTGCGTCACCATATGGAGCCGGGGTTCACCCATAGGATATCAGCCCTCCGACGCGCTGTCAAGGGGGAGTCCAATTGGTATAATCGGCGACGACGATGTGCCTGCTGACGCGCTACCTTCTGCGCTCCTGCGTCCCGACCTTTCTCCTGGGCCTGGGGGCCTTCCTTTTCGTCCTGCTGATGCAGTACTTTCTGAAGCTCTTCAACCTCGCGCTGATGAAGGGCATCTCCTTCTTCTGGATCCTCTCCTGCTTCGCCCGGCTCCTGCCCTATTTCCTGAGCCTCGCCCTGCCCATGGCCTTCCTCGTGGCCCTGCTGCTGACCCTCGGCGCCCTCTGCGAGTCGGGCGAGGTGATGGCGATGCGGGCTTCCGGCTTCTCGTTCAACGAGATATTGGCCCCCTACCTCCTGTTCGCCGCGGCCCTGAGCGCCCTGCTCTTCTTCGTCAACCACCAGGCGAGCCCCGACGGCTTCCACTCGTTCCGCAACGCCTACTCCCAGGCGGCTGAAAGGGTGGCGCGCGTGAATCTGGAGCCGCGCACCTTCTTCCCGCTCGGGGATTGGCGCTTCTACGCGGAGGAGGTCGGCAGGAACGGCGAGGTCGGGGGTGTCCGTCTCGTCAAGCTGAGGGGGCAGTACCAGCGCATGCGGGTCTGGGCCCGGCGCGGCCGGGCCGTGGTCGAGCCGGGGCGAGGGGTCTCGCTCGAGCTGCGCTCGGGCTCCCTGCAATGGCCCAACGAGGTCCCCGGCGGCATCACCACGGCAACCTTCGGCCGCTACCATCTTTTCGTCCCCTTCGTGGACTACAAGAAGGTCCATCGCGACCCGGACATGCAGGAGCTCAATACCGCCAAGCTGCGCGACATCCTGCGCGCAGGCCCCATGGAGCCTGCGCGCAGGCGCGAATATACGGCCGAGGCGGCCCTGCGCAGCGCCGGCGCCGCGGCGCCGCTCGCGCTCTTCTGGGTCGCCTGCCCCCTTGGGCTGCGCCTCGAGCGCAAGAGCCGCGCGGTCGGCTTCGCCTTGAGCCTGCTCGTGATCTTCGCCTTCTACGGCCTGCTGGCCCTCGGCATGGGCTTGGGCCGGCGGGACCTGGCCATGTCCCCCTGGGGGCCGTGGATCCCGGACGCGGCGAGCGTGCTCGCTGGCCTGCCGCTCTGGCGCAACCTCAAGCGCGCATGACCCTGCTCGGACGCTACGCGACGCGGCGGTTCCTGGCCCCGTTCTTCTTCGGGCTTGGCGCGTTCGCGCTCGCCGTCTTCCTCGCCGACGTCTTCGACAAGATGAACCGGATCTTCGTCACGAAGGCCCCGCTCTGGGTCGTGGCCGAGTATCTGGGGCTTTCCTTCCCGTATTGGGCTGTCCGCGTGGTCCCCATGGCGACCCTGCTCGCCGCCATCTTCGCCGTGACCGGCTTGCTGCGCAGCGGGGAGTTCATCGGCGTGCAGTCCTCCGGGGTGCGCCCGCTCGACTTCTTCAAGCCCCTGCTCTGGATGGCCCTCCTCATCGCGGCGGCCGCCTTCCTCCTCCAGGAGACCCTGCTTCCCGCCTGCTGCAGCCGCGCGCAGGCTCTCTGGCGGGAGCGCATCCACCCCGAGTGGGAGTGGAACCAGTATAACGACGTCGTGCTCGTCGGCGGGCAGGACCAATTCGTGACCACGGAGCGCTTCTTCGTCCGGGAGGGCGTGATGGAGCGTCCGGTGCTCGACGACTACGGCCCCAACGGGGTCGAGCGGCAGATCGACGCCAAGCGCGCCCGCTGGAGCGCCTCGTCCTCGCGGTGGGTGTTCGAGGAAGGGGTCGAGCGGCGCTACGAAGCCGGCCGCGTCGAAACGGAGACGCCTTTCAGGAATCTGAAGAGCGCCTTCTCGGCGCCGCCGAAGGAACTCATGCCGCGCGTAAGGAGCCCGGAGGAGATGAGCCTGCGCGAGCTGCGCCTCGAGCTCAAGCGGGCCCGGCGCCTCGGAGAACCTCAGCACCCGCTCAAGACGGCCCTGCAGGCGAAGCTCGCCTACCCGTTCACGAACATCGTGCTCTGCGCGCTGGGACTGCCGGTCGCGCTGCGCCTGGGCCGCGCGAGCCGCCCCGCCAGCTTCGCCGCGGCTCTCGTCTTGTGCTTCCTCTATCTGTGGCTCATCGAGACCGGCCGCAGCCTGGGCGGCGCCGGGCGGCTCGCAGCCGCGCCCGCGGCCTGGCTGCCGCATCTCGTCTTCGGGGCCGCGGCCCTGCAGCTGTGGCGGTCGTCAAAAATCTAGCCCTGCGTCTGCGTCCTCGGCGGGTTCGTAGCGGGGCTGTCCGGCAGGACCGCGATGGCGCCGAAGAGGTCGGCCGCCTTTTGAAAGCGGGCCGGAGGGTCCGGCTGGAGGGCCTTCTTGACGACGATATCCAGGGCCCTGGGCAGCTCGGGGACGATCTTGGTGGGCGGATGGAAGCTCATCTCCCGCTTTTGGGCGAGGAAGTTGGGGCCCTCGAAGGGCAGGCGGCCGGTCGACATCTCGTAGAGCATGACTCCGAGCGAATAGAGGTCCGAGGCGGGGACCACCATGCCGAGCTCCTGCTCGGGCGCCATGTACGGGGGGCTGCCGCGGGCTTCGGCCCAGCTGAGCTTGGCCATGGTCTTCTTCGCCTGGAGGCTGATGCTGAAATCCATGACCTTGACGACCCCTTGGGGGCTGACGATGATGTTCGAGGGCTTGAGGTCCCCGTGGATGATGCCCTGCAGGTGGGCGTGGTCCACGGCAGCTGCGACCTGCTGCAGCACGCCCTTGATCGAGCGCATGGAGATCCTCTTGCCCGCGTCAAGGAACCGGCTGAGCGGCCTGCCCGGGCAGTACTCCTCGATCATGTAGATGCGCTCACCCTCCAGGAAGATCGAGAAGATCTCGGCGAGGCTGGGGTGCTTGAGGGTCGTGACGGTCCGTGCCGAGGCCAGGAACCGCTCCACGTCCTTCTCGCTCTGGTGCACCTCCTCGCGGACCTGCTTCAAGACCACCTTCCGGTTGTGCTCGATGTCGTAGGCTTCGTAGACCGTGGCCATTGCGCCGCGGCCGATTTGGGAATCGATCCGGTAGTTGCCCCCGATGACGGCGCCCACGGCGCCGGCCGTTTCCGTCGAGGTCACGGGGCGGGGGTAGGGCGTCGGCGTGCTCGGCCAGCCCAGCAGAGGCATTCCCGGGGTCTGGGCGGGGATCAAGCTCGGCGGCGCGGCGCGGCCTCCCGGGCCGTGCACCGGAACGGCCGTCATGGTCAGCGCCTGGCGCCTGCGCTTGAGGCGCCAGATGAAAAAAGCGAAGGCGATGAGGCCGCCGGCCGCGCCGGCCGAGATGAAGATCACCCAGCGCTTGTCCGTTTGGGACTGCTGGATGCTGCGCCAGGCCGCGTCCTCCTGGACTATGGCCTGGCTGACGCCGCTCTTGAAGTCCCGGATGTCCTTGGCGAAATTGTCGAGGTTGAAGACCGTCTCGATTTCGGTCGCGGAGGGGCGCGCCTTGTTGCCGGAGACGATCTCCTGGAGGACCTGGGTGCCCATGTGCCATTGCTCGAGCTTCTTGATCTGATTGAACGATTCCTCCAACTCGTTGAGCTTGACCGTGCGGTCGTGGATCTCTTTGAGCAGCGCCTCCCGCTCGGTCCGGAGGGTCTCGATATCGATCTCGGGGGAGTAGCGCTTCTGAAATTTCTTGAGCTTCTCGACCGACCCCTCGGTCTCCTTCATGCAGCGCTCGATCTCCCCCTGGGCCCTCCGGGATTGGTTGGGGCTCGGGGCCGCATTGGCGGGGGCCGGCTGGGGCGCGGCGGCGCGCTTCGGCTTGGCCGGGGCCGCGAAGGTCCCGGCGGCGCACGCCGCAGACAGGCAAACAATAATCAACCGCGAAGAGGCCTTTCTCATCGTGGGCCGCGGCGCAAGCGCCGCCGCAGAGTACAGTTTATGGGTTGAGCGGAACGATTGTCAAGCGTCCCGGACTTCCAAACGGCGTAGTTTCGGGACGTACCAAACCAACAGACTCTGGATGTTTGGTACGGGACGTATTGAACCTACGTCGTGTGGAAGGTTCAAGAAAGCATAAGACAAGGGATTTAGGACTTCTTGCCCTCAGGCTTGTTGCGGGGGCCTTCGTCCTTCCCGCCGAAGAGCACCGCGAAGCGGAACGCGGCGGCCGCGTTGTTGCGAACCTTCTTCTGCTCGCCTTCCGATTCGATGGTCGTGCGCTTGGCGCTCACTTGCAGGCCCAGGTCGAAGATGACGTGCGCCAGATTCAGGCCGACTCCGGCCGTGTAGGCGGCGCCGGAGCCCGTGTCCGAGAGGTTCTTCTTCAATCCCGCGCGCAGGGGAATGTTGATCCAGGTGCGGTTGAAGATGTCGATCTCGGTGCCGAGCGAGAGGTAGCGCGAATGGCAGCCGTCGATATCCGTGTTGTTCTTGGTCATGTCCAGGTCCGCGGCCACGTGCCAGAACTTGAACGGGCTCAGGGCCGCTCCCATGCGGACCTGCCCCTGCAGGGTGTACTTGTCCCGCTCTCCGGCGCCCTTCGCCCCGTCGGGCTGGGAGAACCTGGGGCCGTTGATGTTGCGGCCCACCAGGCCCACGCGCGGCCGCCACGGCAGCTTTGACCAGGTCTCGCGCATGTCCCAGAGCAGGCCCAGGTCCACGGCCGGCTGGAAGCTGGTTTTGGTGTTGTCCTTGAACTTGCCGAAGGAGCCGCCGCCTGCCTTGTCGGCGACTGCGCGGAACTCGGCGTAGCCGACTTTTCCAGAAATACCCTTGAGATTTCCGCCGATGCTGAGTCCGGTCTCCTTGATCTCTTGGCCGTAGCCCACGCCGAGTTCGGTGAAGTTGCCGCCGCGCAGCGCCAGCGAGGATTTGTTGTCCCAGACGCAGTTGGCTGTGACAACCGGGTAGCAAATGTTGGTATTGGTGATGTCCAGGTTCTTCGACGTGACGCCCATGTAGGTCTCGTTGAATGCGAATACGACAAGGCGCTTGATCTTGACCCCGACTCCGCCGCCGAAGTCTACCTGGGCTCCATTGCCCGGGTTGTGGAGACGGCTGTGGGCCTCGTTGAACCGCTGCGAAGTGCATAGCTTCGGGTCGCCCCGCTTGCAGTCCTCGCTGACCTGGTACACGTCGTTTGCGCCCTGGAGCACGGTGCCTGTGAACTCCCCGCGTATGCCGATTGGCACGGCAAGGCCCGTGGTGTTGTAGGGCTGGCCCAGGCCTCCGGGGTTCCAGTAGAAGGCCTCCGGCCCCTGGGCCACGGCCACGCCCGCTCCGCCCATGCCCATGGCTCTGGGACCGAAGTCATGCCACGGAGTGGCTCCCGCGGATCCCGCCGACAGCGCAAGCAGCGCGGACAGCAGCATGCTTTCAGCCTTCATCTCATGACCTCCCGATTCACTCTTGCGCGCGAATCAGCGCGATCTCGAACCCTTTGAACTTCTTGCCGAGCACCCGGTACATGACCTCGATGGAGACCGCCCCGCCGATCACGACGCCGGAGAGGCCCGCGATCGGGCTGATCTGCTCCGGCCTCAGCCTCAGCGCCGCGGAAATGACCGCGAGCGCCAGTCCCGCCGCCACTCCGCAGAGCAGCGAGAAGACCACCGCCCTCCATAGGAAGGCCCACCAGACTTTGAGGGCGACGGCGCGCGTCGGCTCGATGCGCTCCATGGGGGTCACACCAAGGCCGCGGCTTTGCGCGCCGCCCGCGTGCGCGCGCCCAGGCCGGCCGCATCCCGAAGAGCCTCGGCCACATCCGTCCTCTCCCACTCGAAGCCCGGCTCGGTGCGGCCGAAGTGCCCGTAGGCGGCCGTCTGGCGGTAGATCGGGCGGCGCAGCTTCAGGCTCGAGATGATGCCGCGCGGGGTGAGCTGGAAGTGCTTGCGGATGAGCCCCTCGATCCTGCGCTCCTCCACCGCGGCCGTGCCGTGGGCGTCGACGTAGAGGCCCACCGGCTCCGCCACGCCGATGGCGTAGGCGAGCTGGTCCGTGCATTCGTCGGCGAGGCCCGCGGCGACGACGTTCTTCGCGATGTGGCGGGCCATGTAGCAGGCCGAGCGGTCCACTTTCGTCGGGTCCTTGCCCGAGAACGCCCCGCCGCCGTGCGGCGCCCAGCCGCCGTAGGTGTCGACGATGATCTTGCGGCCGGTGACCCCCGTGTCCGAGACCGGGCCTCCGACCACGAATTTCCCGGTCGGGTTGATGAAGAAGCGCGTCTTGTCGTCGATGAGCCGCTTGCCCAGCACGGGGCGCACGATGACGTCGATGATCTCCCTGCGGGACTTCTCGGTGATCTTCTGCCCGGTCTTGTCGAGGATATCCTCGGTGTGCTGGGTCGAGAGCACCACGCTGTCGCAGCGCAGGGGCCGCCCGTCGAGGTACTCCACGGTGACCTGGCTCTTGCCGTCTGGGCCCAGATAGTCCAACTCGCGGGAGCGGCGGATCTCGGCCAAGCGGCGCGTGAGCTTGTGGGCCAGCATGATCGGCAGGGGCATGAGCTCCGGGGTCTCCCGGGTGGCGTAGCCGACCATCATGCCCTGGTCCCCGGCCCCGCCGGCGTCCACGCCCTGGGCGATGTCCGGGGACTGGCGGCCGATGCCGTTGAGCACGCCGACCGTGGAAGAGGTGAAGCCGAAGCGGACGTCGTCGTAGCCGATCTCGGCCAGGACCCGGCGGACCAGCTCGTCGACGTCCACGAAGGTCTTGGTCGTGATCTCGCCGCCTACGATGACGAGGCCCCGGGTGCAGAAGGTCTCGCAGGCCACCCGGGCCATCGGGTCGTCCTTGAAGATCTCATCGAGGACCGCGTCGGAGATCTGGTCGCAGATCTTGTCGGGGTGCCCCTCGGTCACGGATTCGGAAGTGAAATAGCACCTGCCATGGCGATGCATGTCGTTTCTCCTGGGGTCAGGTCTGGACATTAGACATTGTGAGCAATAGGAGCCGGTCATGTCAATGTCTAATGTCCAGACCTGACCCCGCTTATAGGTGCGCGTTGACCCACTTGGCGGCCATCTCCAGCAGGGTCTGCGTCCTCTTCGGCGAGTCCGATTCGGCGTAGGTGCGGATCAGCGGCTCGGTGCCGGATGGGCGCATGAGCAGCCAGTGGTCGTCTTCGAGGATGACCTTGATGCCGTCATCGCTCAGCGTGGCCTTGATGGAAGTGCCGGCGATCTTCTGTGGCAGCTTCTTCTGGATCTTCGCCGCGAAGGCCGCCTTGTCCGCCACCGGCTTGCCGACCTGGAAGTCCACGCGGCGGAAGCTGGAGGGCCCGTATTTCTTCTCGATCTCGGCCCAGAGCTCGGAAGGCTTCTTTTTCCGCTTGACGATCATCTCGAGGAACGCCAGGGAGGCGAGCAGGCCGTCGCGCTCAGGGATGCCCCCCTTCCAGGCGTAGCCGCCGGACTCCTCGCCGCCGAAGGCCGCCTGGCCCTGCGCGAGATGGTCCGCGATGTGCTTGAACCCTACGGGGACCTCCGCGAAGGGCAGGTTGTAGGCTTTGGCGATCCGTCCGGAAAGGTAGCCCATGGAGACCGACTGGACGATCTTCCCCCTGATCCCGCGCGTCCCGATGAGGTACTCGAGCAGCATGGGGTAAATCTGGCAGGGCGAGAGGTAGCGGCCCTTGTCGTCGATGGCGGCGAAGCGGTCTCCGTCTCCGTCGAGCGCGATGCCTGCCGCGGCGCCCTCCTTGAGGACCCGCTGCTTGAGGGCCTGGAGGTTCTTCTCGATCGGCTCCGGGTTCGCGCCGCCGAAAAGCGGGTCGCGGCCCGCGTTCATCTCGATGATCCGCTTCTGCCCCCGGGCCATCTCCCCGAGCAGCCCCCCCGCGGTCCCGTGCATGTAGTCGATGACCGCGGGCCCTGGAAGCCTTGAGATGAAGCCGGCGGGGTTGATGCGCGAGCGCAGGTAATCCAGGTAGTCCTTCTTGTAGGACTTGACGGCGGGCTCGCCCCCGCGCGCGGGGTTGGCGCGGTCTAAGAGCGATTCCACCTCGGCCGTGACCGTTTCCGGCGCGGCGCGGCCCTCCAGCTTGATCTTCACGCCGTTGTAGGCCGGAGGATTGTGGCTGGCCGTCACGACGACGCCGACCGATTTCAGCTTGTGCGAGAGGTAGCTCACGGCCGGCGTGGGCAGGGCTTGCGCCAGCAGCACGGCCGAGTGCCCGTTGGCCTCCATCACCCGCGCGATCTCGTCTGCGAAGGCCTCGGACTGGAACCGCCAGTCGTAGCCGACGATCACGGTGTGCTTCGCCCGGGTCTTGGGCGGCTTCGTCTTGAGGTAGTCCGCGATGGCCTGGGCCACCTTGCGGACGCTCTCGTAGGTGAAGTCGCGGGCCATCATCCCGCGCCAGCCGTCCGTGCCGAATTTTATTTCCATGGCGTTTTCCCCCTAAAACCCCCGCCCGCGCTTCACGCTCTGGCGCGCGGGGGTTTCCTTCATAGCTGTGAATACTGCTTCACGACGGAGCCGTCGCCCAGGGCCCGGCCGGGGCCTATGGACGCGTTGGGCTCCACGACGCAGGCGTGGCCGACGACGCAGCCTGAAAGCCGCGCCCCGCGGCCGATGCGCGAGCGGCCGAGGATTACACAGTCCGAAAGCCAGGCTCCGCGCTCGACGACGCAGCCGGGGCCGATGCAGACCGAGCCTGAGAAGCGCACAAGGGGCGCCACGGACGCGCCGGCGCCCACGAGCACATGGCCGTCCCCTTCATGCGCGGCATCCGCGGCCAAGCGCGCCTTGGCCTCCCACAGGAACGCGCCCCGGCGCCGCAGGCGCGCTTTCCTGAATAAAGCGGCGCCCGCGCCGGCTTCGCAGAGGATGTCCAAATGGACCTGGAGGTATTTCTCGACTGTCCCGATGTCCATCCAGTAGCCGCCCGTCACGCAGCCGTAGAAGGGGCGGCCGGCCTCCAGCAGGGATGGGAAAAGGCCCCGCTCGAGCGAGTAAGGCTTTCCCGGAGGGATGCGCCCCACCACCGAAGGCTCGAAGACGTAGGCGCCGGCGTTGACGGTGCGGCAGGAGATTTCGTCGAGCGAAGGCTTCTCGATGAAGCGCAGGATTCGGCCGTCCTTCGCGGTTTCGACGAGCCCGTAGAGCGTCGGGTCCTTGACTCGGACGAGCGCGATGGAGGCCTCGGCCCGCTTGGCCCGGTGGGCGCGCAGAAGGGCGGTGAGATCGAGGTCATGGAGGACGTCTCCGTTCAATACGAGGAAGGCCTCCGCGGGGTCGAGCGCCGCGGCGGAGTTCCGGACCGCTCCTCCGGTGCCGAGCGGGCTTTTTTCGCAGGCATACCGTATCCTCAAGCCGAACCTGCGCCCATCGCCGAAGGTCCGCGGGAAGGCTTCGGACCGGTAGGCGGTGGCCACGACCGCCTCGCGGATCCCATGTCGCCTCAAAAGGGCGAATTGATGGGCTAGAAAGGGGAGATTCGCCACGGGCAGGAGCGGCTTGGGCGTTTGGCAGGTAAAGGGGCGCAGCCTCAAGCCCTGGCCGCCCGTGAGGATGAGCGCTTTCATGGGTGCTCTGAGCGGGCGATATCGCGTGATTTGGCCGGGCGATCTTGGCCCTCAGAAGGAGATGCCGACGCCAAGGGTGATGTCCAGGCCGTCGAGATCGACGAGGGTTGCGCTGGCCCCGCCAAAAGGAGCCGGGATCGGGGTGAAGCCCCTAATAAACCGGTAGCCGACGCCAAGCTTGATCTGAGCATCCTTGTTCTGCGTAGGACCGTACAGGACCATGACCAGAGGCTCTATGAAAGGACTGGTCAGGCTGCTGACGCCGGGGATGTTGCTGGAAAAGATGGCTGCGCCCGCCCAGAGGCCCAAGTTCATCCCCACTTCCTCGTTGTCGCTCGTGTAAATTCGCTGGTAGGCTGCGAGTCCTTGGCTGAGTGCAAAGACATCGCCGGCCACCATCGCGCCGGCCACGGCCTCTTGTCCCCGGCCATGGAGAACCTCTGCCCGATAACCCAAGCTCAGGAAATCATCAATCTTGAAATTGAATCCAAAATTCACTCCTTCCCCTCGGAACCGGCTGTCCCTGGGTTGATAGAAACTTGGCATCGCGTCGAATCCTTTTTCGGCCGCAGCCGCGTGGGACGGCCAGAAGGCCGGAAAAATAAGCGATCCGGCGATGACAGCTCCCTTTAGCTTCGTTCCCACTGACCCCCCTTTGGTTGAACTGAGAAAATAGCCTCATTAGGCCGCCCCACCACACGGTGGGGCGGCCTAAATCCGGCCGAAACCAACCTACCCAATCAGAATAAGCTGGTTCAGAAGGCCAGGCCGACTCCGAAGGTGATGTCCAACCCGTCGAAGTCCTTCAAGCGCGCACCGCCAGCAAACGCATTCGCAGCGGTGAAGTTCCGGACGAACCGGTAGCCGACGCCGAACTTGACCGAGGTCTCCACCTTTCCCCCGCTGGTGTACGCTACCTTGACCAGAGGCTCGATAAAGGGGCTGGTCTGAGCGCCGACAGTGCCAAGGCCTGTGGGCAATGAGGCTGAGCCCAGCCATAAGCCTAGAGCGCCTGCGAATTTGTTCTCATCAGCGTTGAATACCTGATAGAAGGCATCGATTCCCTGGCTGGTCATCTGGGCATTGCCTGTCAGCGTCGCGCCGCCCACTGCTTCTTCGCCCTTCACGTTCATTTCCTCTACCCGGTATCCCAAGGTGAGTTTATCATCAATCTTGAAATTGATGCCCACATTGGTCCCCATGCCTTGGAAGCGGCTGTCCCTGGGTTGATAGAAGTTTCCCATGATGTCGAATCCCAACCCGACTCCCGCATGCGCTGGCTGAGAGCTAACAAACGCCAGAGCCAGCAACGCAATAACGACCTTCACTTGCTTTTGCATTCACACTCTCCTATGCTGTATAGCGCTTTCGTTTTTTACTCAGGCGGCGATAAGCTGCGCACAACTTGCTTGGCTTATCATCCGCCTTTGCCAGCGCACAGCGGGAGGAAATATATACATTTCCTAAATTTGTTGTCAAGCGAAATCTTTTCCGGGGGAAGCGGATGGCCGTTTTCCTCGCGATAATGGTAAGATGGGACGTGGAACCATGGCCGTTTCGACGGCTTGCGAAGAATCCCTCTCCCGCGTGCGGGCCTCCATCGACCGGCGCGTCGCCGCGCTCGGCGGGCGCATCGGCGACCACCTGGCCGCTTTCGTGGGCCGGCCCGGGAAGATGCTCCGCGCGCGCTATGCCCTGCGCCTGGGCTGCGCGCTGGGCGTCGAGGCCCGCGCCGCGGAGCGGGCGGCCTGCGCCGCGGAGCTCATCCACAACGCCTCCCTGCTCCACGACGACTGCGTGGACGGCGCCGCGCTTCGCCGCGGCTCTGCGACGCCCAACGGGCTCTTCGGCGCCACCGCGGGCATCCTCCTCGGGGACCTGGCCTTCGCCGAAGGCTTGGACGAGGCTTCCGACCTCTCCGCCCGCGCCTCGCGCAGGCTGGTGGACACCGCGCGGGAGATGGTCGCAGGCGAGCTCCAGGAGGAGTTCCTCCGCGGAAGCCTGAACGTCTCCGCGCAGGGGTACTTCGGCATCGTCTCCCGCAAGTCCGGCGCGCTCTTCGAGTGGATCGGCGCGGCGCTCTCCGAGGCCAGCCCGCTCGAGCACCCCCGCCAGGCTCCTCCCCGGATCGGACGCTCGGCCGGAATCATCCTGCAGATCGTTGACGATATCCATGATTTCACGCTGGACCGCGAGACCGCGGGCAAGGAGCCCGGGCAGGATTTCATGCTCGGCCGGCTGACCCTCCCCTCCATCCTGGCCCTGGATGATGAAGTCCTTAGGCCGCGCTTCCTGGAGCTCTGGAACCGGAGCCCGCGGGGAAGGGAGGCCGTCGCGGAGATGGTCGCCCTGCTTCGAGACCGCGGCTGCTTCGAGGCCGCGAGGGCCAAGGGCCGCGAGTTCTTAGACCATGCCCTGCCGCTGGCCGCCTCGCTTCCGGTCAAGGACGAGGCGGCCCGGCTCTCCGAGTTCCTGGAGGCGCTCTTCCGGAGGGAATTCTGATGGGCCGCTATCAGAGCCTCATCCGGCGGGCGTGGCTCAGCGGCGAGTACCGGGCCGGGAAGGCGGGCGGCGAGGACCCTGTCCGCGAAGACGGCCGGGCCCTGCGCTCTTTCATCCGGTCGAAGATGGAGTGGATCGTCGAGAGGGAGGCTCCCGGGGATGCGGCGCGCGCGGGCGCCCTGAGGCTTTCGCGCGGGGTCCGGTTCCGGCCGGAGGGGCCCGGCGGCCTGCTCTATGAGACCCGTTCGGAGAAGGTGTTCCGGCTCAGCGCGACCGGCGCCGCCCTCATCCGGGAGATCGCGCGAGGGGCCGGCAGGGAGGAGGCCGTGGCGAGGCTCAAGTCCCGCTTCCTGGACCCGGACGGCTCGATCGAGCGCGAGGCCCAAGCCTTCATCGAGGACCTGCTGTCGCGGGGATTGATCGCGTCATGATGGAGAACCAGCCGCCGCTCGCGCAGAAGATCCTCATCGTCGACGACAGCGAGGACTGGAACGAGCTCGTCAAGCTCTGGCTCAAGAACGCGGGCTACCAGGACCTGCTGGTCGCGGCCGACGGCGCCGGCGCCGTCGCCCTGGCGCGCAAGGCGGTGCCCGACTGCATCCTCTTAGACCTCGTGCTCCCGGACATGGACGGGCTGGAGGTCTGTAAGACGATCCGCTCCATCCCGGCCCTTGGCAAGACCCCGATCGTGATGCTGACCGCCCACCGCAAGGACAAGATCATGGGCCTGGAGTACGGGGCCGATTATTTCGTTCAGAAGTCCGAGAACCCCGCGGAGCTCCTGGCGACCCTGCGGGCGGTCTTCCGCCGCCGCGAGCTCGACCAAAACATCTATCGCAAAGGGGACGTCGCGCTCAATCTCGGCAACCGCGAGGTCTTCTTCCACGACGTGCACGTGATCACCCTGACCCCGAAGACCTTCGAGCTCTTCTACATCCTGCTCGAGCGCAGCCCCGAGCCGGTCCACAAGGAGATCCTCTACTCCGCGGTGGAGGGCCGAAAGCGCCCGGAGCTCTCCCGCGCGCTGGACATCCTGATGAACCGCCTTCGCAAGAACCTGCCGGTCATGCTCCAGAGGCGCATCAAGGCGGTCAAGGGCTTCGGGTACGTGTACATCCGCAAGACGGATTGACTTTGAACGATGAGCAACCATGCCCGGAAATAAGCTCGGAAGGGATCGACTTCCGAGCTGCTTCCGAGTTCTTCGCGGGAAGCCGCCGCGCTGTGGAAGACCTCGGACCGCACCGCAAGGACGCGATTGCGCAAACTGGTTGATGAGGCAGTGCTAGTGGAGGTGGGAACCGGCCCCAAGGATCCCCGGCGGACGTACGTGCTTTGAGGAAGGCCGGTGATTGTTCTGGCACAAGGGTTCGACATCGTATGACAATCTTCGTCGTGGTTGCTTTCAATCAGGCAATTCATGCATAGGCTCTATAGCAAGATTTGGGATGCGGCAGAGGCAAGCCCAGACTGAGGACGCGAGACTATACTATGAAGCCGTCGTTTCTGCGCGCGCCGCGAAGATTTGTATCGGAAGACACTGGATACGGCGCGCATATTTCTTGTAGCTCTGAGCGGTGAGCTCTGAGCCACGACTTTATGAAGACCGTTGACGACAGCTCACG
>JACRDO010000165.1 GCA_016212885.1 Elusimicrobiota bacterium
CCGCTCCCGGCTCCTGCGCCAACCCCTTCTACTCGGTTCCATTCACTTTGGAGCTCGGGAGCCGCACCATTACCTGGATCGTGACGGACAATGTCGGCAATGAGGCGCGGCAACTGCAAGCGTTGGTGGTACGGCCGAGCACGGACATCCTCCCGCCGCAGACCAGGCTGGTTACGGGTTCGCCCAGCTATTCTACCGGGGCACTGATATACGTTGCCCCCGCCACGCCCCTTTTCCTGATCGCGGCCGACGATTTCTCCTCGCCGGGGGATATGGCCGGGGTGGGGGTGGAAATCATTTCTTTACGAGCCCTAACCCCTGAAAGCGATCTTCTCAATAGGAGAATCTCGCCCAATCGGGTATGCGCGCGGACAAAACAAAGCCGCCCCCTGGGCCTGACCCAGGCCCAGGGGATTGCTTCCAGGGGACTTCTTCGCCCTCAGCGGTTCTTCATCTTCTCCGCGGCCTTGGAGAGGTGCTCGCTGAGCTCGCGCAGGCCGCTGACCAGGTGCTTCTTCAGCTCCTTGCTCGCCTCGATCCCCTGCACCTTGCCGGCGCTGATGACCTTCTTGACCTGGGTGCCGATGACGCGGCCCCGCTCGCTCTGCTTGGCGGCCTGGACCGCCTCGCCCATCTTCTCGCTGACCACGCGCAGGCTCTTGCCGAGCTCGGTCTTGATCCCGCGCACTTCCTTGCTCTGCGCCGCGGCTTCAAGGGCCGCGTGGACCTGCTTTCCCAGCAGGGACATCTCTTTGAACACGTCGACTTTCTTGCCGGCTTTGGCCATGGTTTCTCCTCTAGTAGTCTTCTTTCCCCTTCAACAGCATGTCCGTCAAAGCTTCCTGGAAGCGGACGTCGTCTAAGTCCGTCACCTTCTGCTGGAGCCGGTTGTAGGCGGTGAACGTCATGGAGGCCAGATAGGCCGCCTGCTGCTCCGGGGCAAGGCTGGAAGACAGTATGGCGCTTACTAGGGAGTTCTTTGGGTTGAGCCTCAGGACGCCTTCCTCCCCGAAGCCGAGCGGCCCTCCGGAGAGGCTCTCATCCAGCCGGAGGAGCCGGATGGCTCTCTGCGGGAGCTTCATCCCCCGCCGGCCTTTCAGGCGGGAAAGTATCTTGACCGCCTGCTGGAGAGAATCCGGCAGTTCCTCCGGCCGAGGCGGCGGGGCCGAAGGCGCCTGCGGAGCGGCTTGGACAGCGGGGGCCGGAGCCTGGAGCGGAGGCTGCGCAGGTGCAGGCCCTTGCCGCCGCAGATCAGCTCTGACCAGCCGCTCTCTCTCCATGGGCCAGAGCCGCGCGATCAAAGCGGCTTCGTCATCGTTCAGGAGCAGGTCCACCGCGGCCTCGTCCAAACTTCCCGAACGCCGTAGGTTTGGACGTACTGAACCTACGTCGTCCGGAAGGTTCAGTACGACTTTGCCCTCGACCGGCGTTGCGAGGTACGTAACGTTGCCCGCCTGCATGAGTGACCCCAGTTCCTCGATCGTCATGCCGCAGCCGTTGGACCAGCGGAACATCCAGAGATGGCGCAGGAGCTCCAAGACGCAGCGTTGGAGCGGGTCTGGAAGACGGCCGGGCCATGGGGCGAGGTACTTCCCGGTTGCCTTGAGCAGGAGCTTTCTCATCGGATACTCAGGCTGATCGTAGAGAGTCCCATGCTTCTGCAGGATGGCGGCCAGGAGATCCATTCCCATGGGCTCCGCGCCGGTCAAGGGCTCGGCGGGGCCCACGCGCTTGAACATCAACCGCAGGCCGGATTCCGGGATGTCCAGGATGGCCGATTCGGGGAAGAGGGTCGCAAGGGCCGATGGGGCGAGCCCGTCGAGGAAAAGGGTCTTCTTCCCTTGGAGGCCTTCGACGGACCGGCGGTCCTCGGCCAGGAAGATGGCCGAGCCCTCTTTGAGGTCCTCTTTGATGCGCGTGTAGCCCAGCCAGGCGTCTGCGAAGTCGAAGAGCGGGGCGGCCATGATCCAGAGTTCATTGGCGCCGAGCGCCCCGTCCGAGGCTCTCGACACTGCGTCAAGAAGGCAGTCCCGCAGGTGGGCGCGGATCGCCTGGTTGCGCGGGGTGAGCTTCGTGCAGTCGTATTCCTGATTCAGCCGGAGGTATAGGCGCCGAGCGGCCCGGCTGGCCAGGGCCTTGATCCCCCCTTCGGGGACAGGCTTGCGGACCGCGTCCAAACTTTCCGAACGCCGTAGGTTTGGACGTCCCAAACATCCAGAATCTGTAGGTTTGGGACGTCCCGAAGCTACGTCGTTCGGTTGTTCGGGACGTACTGAACCTACATCGTGTGGAAAGTTCACTACGGCTTCAAAACGCAGGATGGATTCCATCTCTTGGAAGCCGGCGGGCTTGCCCTGTTCGAAGAAATAGAGCTTGGCGCTGCGCTCGGGCGGATGGGCCGAGAGCCCAGCCTCACCGACAGGCAGGCCGTCGGCGCCCGGGATGCTGTCCCGTATCAGCAGGTCTCTCAACCCGGCGGCTTCGAGTGTCGGCGGGGGAAGCGGTCCCTTCGAGGCGGAGGGCTCCGAAGCGGAGGCCTGCAGGGCCCATTGCTCAAAGACGCCGAAGGGATTCATGATGTTGCGTGTCTGTCCTTTGAAACGCGCCTCCAATATCGCCTCTTCGCTCGGGGTCGTGCACCAGACCGCTTCGAAGGGCAAGGCCGCGTCCGGCAGAGGGAAAGCCGAGAAAGGGACGTAGCCCAAGCTCTGGCGCTGGACTTCGATCTGACGCAGGCTGAGCCCTCCTCCGCGCACGCTCAAGAAGAGCGGCGCCTCCCAGACCGCCTTCAGGGCCGGGTCCTTGGAGTCCGTCTCATAGCCCTTCAGATTCCGGAAGGCGCCGCGCAGCCAGGAGGTCGCGCGCGCGTCCCACCGCACTTGCGCGGCGAGCTCCTCGTATTGCTTTGGGTCCTTGCCGATGATGGGATAGACCGCCTTGCGGACCATGGCGAAGGTCATCTCCATCAGGCGCGGCTGCTCCGAGGCGGGACCGCGGTCGATGCGGTCCTTCCAAAGCGGGAGCAGGCTCCCTTCGATGAGCAGCCTGCCGGTCTCGGGGAGCCTGCTCTCCTGCGAACGGGCGAGCTGGACGATCAGCTTCCGGGCTTGCCCGGCCGCGAGTTCCATCGTCTTCTTGAACCGGGCGTTGCGGACCACCCCCGACTGCGAGGCGTTCAGGGAGAACTGGTCGTCGTTGATGTAGCCGTGGACCTGGAGGATGGGCAGCGCGATGTCGATCGCCGCGTTGAGAGAGATTCCACAGTTGTAGGCGTAGAGCGTGCTCTCCGTGGGAAAATACGGGGGCACGCTCAGCCAGCCGTGGACCCCGTCCTCCTCGAAATAGAGCCCGTCCCGGTAGCCGGCCAGGCAGCGGGCGCGGCGGAGCTCACTGCCCTGCACCCAGATCGGGATCGGGCTCGCCTCGCAGGAGCGGGGCAGGGAGTCAAGGTGGGCGTCGGCCAGCTTTCGCCCTTTGGAGGGGTCGTCCCAAAGGACGCGCAGGACGGTCTGCGCGACGGGGTCCTCGCTGGGCTCGATGGAATCCTTCTTGAGCGATTCGACCTTCAAGCGCACCCTGTCCGGGCCGAGGCCGGAGAAAACCGTCACCGACTGGGGCTCCAGCCTCAGCACCGACAAGATGCCGATGGCCAGGTTGCGGTTGCGGGAGTTCCCCTCGCTGCGCCTCTCGAAAAGGCGGCCATAGGGGTCCTTGAGCTCCTCACCGCTGAAAGGCTCTCCGCCAAAGCGCATCTCGACGCCTGTCTGGGCGCCCTGCACCCGGAGGATGTGGACCGCTTCGGCCCGGCTGGCTATGGCCGCGCGCAGCCACGGCAGCAGGTACATCCCGGGGTCCGGGAGCTGGAACCGCATCAGCTTGTCCAGGGCGCGCTGGCGGTCCACCCGGAACGTCCCCGTCTCGATGAACTCCGCTTTATCGGGCATCAGGCCTGTCCCAGCGCGAGAGCCGAGGCGGCGTCCAGGCGCAGGGCGGTCTCTAAGAGCGTCTGTTCCAGCTTTTCCGCCAGGTTGCAGTACCGGTCCTCCAGCTCAGAGGGCACCTCGCCGTCGCTCAAATGCATCACTTTGAGGCAAAGATAAGCCGCCAGGCCTGGGCGCGTCTCGTGGAGAGCCGCGAGCCCCTCGACGAAAGAATCAGCCGTGTTGAGCAGGGCGTGGAGGCGCCGGCGTCTGAGCCAGAGCAGGGAGGACCGCGGCCGCTCCGAACTCGACCCCAGGGCCCCGGGTTCCTTCTGGGTGACGAAAATGCGGTCCTGTATGGAGGAGTCTGGGTAGGTGAAATCCGCCGCGAGGATGCCCTGGTATTTTGCTCCGCATTGCGAATCCGCCCAGCGCAGGGTGGTGAGAAGCGACCGGACCGCGAGCGGCGCGTCCTCGTCTTTGAGGACTTTTGGAAGGATGAACGCGGTGGAGGCTTTGGCCGTCTGCCCCGCGCGGCCCCAGGCGTTGACCTCATTGAGCCAGGGCCCGGCCGCCAGGACCATGATCCCCCTCTTGGCCAGCTCCCGGGCCACCGGGCTGCCCAGCTCCTCGAAATACAGCTTTCCACCGGAGGAATCGATCGCCTCATGGACGTCGTGTATCGAGAGCGCCTCGCCGGCGACGCCGGGAAAGATCTTCCAATCCGAGCGCCTCCAGCGGGACCAGAACCCGCCGAAGAGCCACCTCAAGAACGGGAGGCGGCGGCCCCACTCTTCCGTATGCTTCGCGACTCCCTCGCGGTCCCCGGCGGCCGCGCATCTGGAGACGTTCAGGGCGATCTCCGCCAGCTCGGCCCTCAGCCTCTCGGGCAGCTCGTCCTTCGCGAGCCTCATGACGATGCCCAGCGCCTTCCGGTAGTTGTCGTCCTCCATGACGTTGTCGCGGGTGATGGTGTGCTCCAGATAGCGGGACTTCACCTTGAGGGCCACTCCGGGAACGAAGGCCTTCTTCCCCTCCTTCAGCGTCAAGCCACGGTTGTAGAAGCCGTAGAAAGGCTCCGGGTCCGCGGAGAAGGCCATGGCGATCTCCGTCCCCTCCTCGCGGTAGCGCAGGCTCTCCCCTTCGAGCGCGAAGGGCTCGTTGACGAGCGATGGGGAGGCGCCCCTTGAAGATTCGCTGAAGTAGATGCGCGTCTCGGCATGCTTGCACCAGTGCCGGATCCTCGTCAGCGATTCCTCGGCGAAGCGCGCGTACTCCTCGGCGGACATCTCCTTGTGGAGCTCCACCCGGGTCCCCTCGCGCGGCTGCGGCATCCGGTACTTCTCATATTTCTTGTAGCTCGGGAAGTCGAGGCGCCAGCTCTCGCCGTTCTTGGCCGTGTAGAGGCGCACCAGCTGAGGCTTGGGCGCGAAGACCGAGACGAACCCGATCCCGAACTTCCCGATCTTGGTCAGGTCGTCTTCTTTCGTCGATTTGAAGAGCACCAGAAGGTAGTCGTCGATGACAACCTCATCCATCCCCTCGCCGTCGTCCTCCACCGAGACCGTCGCGAGCACGCGGCCTTTGGCGAGCGGCTGGGCCTCGAGGGCCACGTCGATCCGGTTGGAGCCCGCGTCGATGGCGTTCTGGATGAGCTCCCGGTAGAAGTCCAGGGGGTCCGAGAATTGGCCGACTAAGTCCTTGACCATCCCCTGGGCGGAGGTGGTGGACCCGCGGGCGGACTTCCTAGGCACCCTCGCTCCCTCCCAGCGCGGCTCTTTGCGCCGAGAGGTGGAAGCGGATCTCGCGGACCCGGTTGAGGAAGCGGTCCTCCTCGCTCTTGCGCTGGGAGTCCCGCTCGAATCTGCAGTACTCCTCGATCATGTCGAGGATCCTTTGCGCCCCGACCGGGCGAGAGAGCTTCGCGATCAGCTTGCGCTTCTCCTCCAAGGGCATCGAGAAATATTCGTCCGGCTCCTCGAAGTCCTCCATCTCCGTCAGGATGCGCCCGGCCAGATGGTCCACGGCGCGTCCCGAAAGCCGCTTTAAGACGCAGCGCTCGCCCACGGACTTCCATTCCTCATCGGAAACGGGAAGCCAGGGGCCCTTGCCGCGCAGCTTGACGTCCCGGAGGAGCCTGATGAAATCCGCAGCCGACGCGGGCCCGAGGGCCCGGATGGGGTTCTGGGAGATGCGGCTTAAAGTGGCCTCGTCCATGTTGAGGGTGTTCGCGTCGCAGATCAGGAACCAGCGGCCGTTCTGGGGGCCCACGGTTCCGTCGAGGATGCCGAACAGGGTGCCCAGGATGGACTTCTCCTCCTGGCGGATGTCCGAGTCCCCCCGCGCCGCGAAGGCGGTGTCGATGTCGGGCCAATAGACCCCGCAGACTCCCGGTGCGTTGAACACCTCGGCCTTGAATATCTCCAGGAGGCTGTTGGCCGACTGGTTCTGGTAGGCTGAGGCCCAGTCGGTCCTGCGGATGATGCGCATGCGCGAGGGCAGACCCGCGGTCTTGCAGAGGTCTAAGAAGTAGCGCCCGAGCGCGTGGGCCGTGGCGGTCTTACCGCACCCCGGGGTCCCCAGGACGAAGAGGACCTGGTTGCGGACCTTCTTGGGGTTGACGCCGGCCTTGATGTCGAAGCCCGCGACGTCGCGCGCAAGGCGCCTTGCGGCCTTCACGAAGTCCTCGTTGCCCACGATGTCGTCGAAGGTGAGGGGCAGGAGCCCGTCCGGCTCCTCGCCGCCCGATGGGCTCGCCTGATAGCCTGAGAACCTCATGCGCGGGGTTAAGACCTGCAGGTCCTGCGGCTCCGCCTGGAGGCGCTTGAGCAGGCGGCTCATGAGCCGGAAATGGGCGTGCAGGCAGCGCAGGGACTCGGCGTCGCGCGTCACGCGCTTGGCGCTGTCCGGATGCCTCTGGTAGAACCGTAGGAAGGCGGCGCAGTCGCTGAGCATCAAGGCGAACACGGCCTCCGGGCGCGCGCTCGAGAGCTCCCGGTACTGCTCAGGATTGAGGCTCGCCTGGTCCGGAGGCTCGCGGCAGTCCCCCAAGCCCCGCAGGCGCTCGGCCGCCTCCTCGGCGAAAAGGAAGCCCCAGTAGGCGGCGGGAACCCCAGCCGCTTCCGGGGCCTTGGATGCGGCCAGGGAGGCCGCCAGGCCGGAGGCTGTCGCGTCGAGGGCCTGGAGGTTGAGAGAAGTGGTCCCGAAGGCGCCGGGGTCTATCACGGCGAGGGTGTTGGGAAGGCCGGCCCCGGCCAGCATGATGCGGGCCTGCGCGAGCTCGGCTTCCAGGGCCTTGGGGTCAACGGAGAGCTTCATGGGACTGAAAGGTAGGGTACTAAAATCTTGGTAGGAGGGAAATGGCTTGGTCGAGCTCAGAACCGCAATGTCAAGCTCGGTTGGAGCGGCGCTTGCTCGCTCGATTCGTGGGACGCGATCGGCCGAAGCGCTTGATTCGGCACGCGACTTTTGAGTGCAGCTTCATTGAATCCATGTAAAGCGTGTCAGGGCAGATATCCTGGTCATGAGGCCAAGCCACTGTGCCGTCCACGGTCCTCGCTTTCCTGAAATAACTTCGGTCCTTGAGTTCTTCAAAAACGCCGTGATTGAGAAGGGGTTTGCAGTCGTAGATGCCTTGTTCCTTGTTCTCAAAGGTGATCTCAAGCCTGAAGTCTTCCTGCGGCACGACGGATTTTACTCTCGGGTTCATGGGTCACCTCAGGGGGGCGATCTTATAAATCAAGGGGGCGGTCTTCCGAGCTACAGCACGTACACCATGTTCTGCGTCCCCGCCTCGCGGAGCTTCGAGGCGAGGGCCTCGGCCGCGCCGGGGGTGGCGACGAATTTGCGGTCCTTGTGGACCCGGTAGCCGAGCCGGAGGGCCTCCTCGTCCACGAGCGGGCGGGTGAAGGCGGAGAGGAAATCGCGGTAGATGTCCTCGAAGGGGTCGTTGTCCCGGTCGTCCCCGACGTCCACCGAAGCCCGGTCGAGCGGGAGGTGGAGGATGAATTCCCGGCCCGACGGGGAAACCCCCCACCCCGCGGGCGCCGGAGCCCAGGGGCTCCAGAGGGGGCCGATGCGGCCGCGGGTGACCTCCTCGATCCTCACGCCCTCGACCTTGCCCAGGAGGAGGAACGCGATCTCGCTGTCGTCCTGGGCGAACTTCTCCATCTTCTCGCGGAACGCGGCGGTCTGGCGGCTGTAGTCCCCGCTGCGCTCCAGGAACGCGCTCCCCCATACGCGGTCCTCCTGCTCTAAGAGCAGGGTGTAGCGGACGAAGAGCATCTCCGCGGGGTCGATCTTGTCGAAGACCACCTCGAAGGAGGCCGCGCTGCGCGCCTTGATGACCCGCCGGAGGCGCACCGCCAGGCGCGCCAAGGGCGGAAGCTCGACGGACAGGATGCGGCGGTAGTAGGCCAGCTTGGCGTCAACTTTCGGGGTGGACTTGCGTCCCGCCGCCTTGCGCTCCTCGTTCTGCGCGACGAAATCCGCGGCGATCTCGCGGTCCGCCTGGACCGTCACGAGGTCCTTGAGCGTGGGCAGGCCGGTTGTGAGGTCGAGATGGGCCCCGTCACAGACCCCCTCGCGCACGGACGCGGACAAGCAGCGCAGGTACTCGGCGCAGCCGTAGGGGTCCGGGAACCAATGGTTGAGGCGGCCGGCCAGGATCAGCCGGGCGGCGGTGGAGCAGTAGGCCTCAAGGTCCCCTCCGGCGAGGAGCCTCAGCGAGCGGGGCCGCAGGGCCGTGGGCAAGCGTCATCCTCCCGAGCTGGGCCCGTATTCCTTCTTGGCCAGCGCGATCGTCTCGTCGATGCGCTTCTCCCGGATCTCCTTCTCGGCCGCCAGGTTGCTTTCGACGAGCTTCTCGGTCTCCGAGTCGTACATCTTCATCTCGGCGGTCAGGCGGTCCACGTTCTGCGTGAGGTAGAGCGAGGTCTCGGAGGCCAGGGTCGCGAGGCGATTGACGCTCTTCTTGAGGGACTCCATGGAGTTGTGCATCTCCACGGAGAGCTCGCCCGCCTTCGAGAGGGAGGCGAGCCCCGCGAGGTTGCCGTGGAGCTCGTTGAGGACCTCGCTGCCGGACTCGTAGAGCCCCGCCATGTTCGAGTTGAGGTTCGTCATGATCTCGAGGAAGTTGTTGCTCATCTTGATGATCGAGCTGATGCGCTCCGCGGCGTTGGAGTAGAGACGCAGCTTGGCCCCGTGCTCGTAGATGACCCGGCGGGCCTCGTCGATCCTGGCCTGAAGGGTGCGGGCCTCAACGGACTTGGGGTCCGCCAGGGAGCCCAGCTGGGCCTCGAGCTTCTTGCGCAGTTCCTCGAGCTCGAGGACGTAGCGCGCGGCCTTCTCCTTGTTCTGCGCGGATGAGATCATCTTCTTGTCGAGCCGGACCACGTCGTCCTGAAGGTTCTTGATGTCCGCTTGGAGGGTATCCAGGTAGTTGCCAACCTCCTGGACCCGGCGCTGGGCGAGCTCGATCTTCTCGTTGAGCAGCTCCTTGATGCCCCGGGCCGGGATCAGGAAGCGGATACCAGGGACCTTCTGGAGGAGGCCTTTGAGGTTGGTGCCGAGCTGGTTGAAGGTCAGGATGTTGGAGAGGTAGTCGAAGGTGCTCTTCTGCTCCCCGATGTCCTTGGTCATGTCCTTGGAGAGGCGCTGGTAGGAGAGGGAGAGCTCGTCGAACTTCTTGAGGTCCACGGAATTCTTCTGCTGGTAGTCCGTGAGCATACCCTCGATGGTGTCGCGGGTGTAGCCTTCCCCGTCGTAGACCACCTGACGGCTCAGGATATCGTCGGACGGGCGGGTCTTCTCTTCCGGACTCATGGTCGCTCTCCTAGGTGCGTCGATGCACCAAAGTATATTCTAAGTTCAGGCTCCGTTCAAGGTTATTTCTTGACCAGGATGCCCTGAGTGCCCTGCGCCGCGAGCTTGTCCGCTTCCGCCTTGGCCTGAGAGCGGGATTCGAATGGCCCGACCCGCACCATGTGGTACAGGGTCCCCTTGGCCCATCCCGCGGAAACGCTCGCGCTGTGCCCTGAGGACTGGAGCGAGCCGGCGAGCGCCTTCGCGCGCGCCGCATCGACGAAGGAGCCGACTTGGATCCAGTAGCGGACCCCCGCCGCCGCACGGGTCTGCGCGGCCGGCTTCGGCTCTTCGCTCACCACGCGGGCCCGGGTGGCCGGCTTCGGCGCTCCAGGGGCGGCAGGGGTGGCGGCGGGGGCGGGAGCGGCCGCTGGAGGCGCCAGCGCCACCTCGATATGGTACTCCAGGTCGAAGGCCTCCTTTGGCAAGGGCGTCCCTTCCCCGAGCCGGGCGCTGAAAACGCCGGATTTGACCTCGACATCAAGGGAATCGCTCCACGCAGGCTCGGTCCCGGTGGATTTCAGGAGCGCGAAGCGCAGGCGCTGCGTCCCGTTCAGCGGATGCCCCGACGCATCCGTGATGAACCCGGTATAGTTCGTGACCCTTTTCTGTGATGCCGGCTCGGTCTTGGCGTCCTGCGCAGCGTGCAGGATCGGGCAGAACAGCGAAAAAAGCAGTATGGGGATCAAGGTGGCGCCCTCCTTACGCGGTAGTAAATAACAGTCGGAAGCTCTTTTCAAGTGCAAACGACGGCCCTCAGCCTCGCGCCGCAGGCGGGCTTCACCACGCCTTTCTCGGTCACGATGGCGGTGATGAGCCGGTGCGGGGTCACGTCGAAGGCCGGATGCCTGGCCCGCGCTCCCCTCGGGGCGATGCTTCTGCCGAACACCTCCACCACCTCCCGGACGCTGCGCTCCTCGATGGGGATGCGCGCCCCGTCGGGGAGAGAGAAGTCCACCGTGGTGGAGGGGGCCACCACATAGAACGGCACGCCGTGATGCCGGGCTGAGATCGCCAAGCCGTAGGTCCCGATCTTGTTGGCGGCGTCCGCGTTCGCGGCGATGCGGTCCGCCCCCACGAGCACGGCGTCCACGCGCTCCGTGGCCATGATGTGCGCGGCCATGTTGTCGGTGATCAGCGTGGCCGGGATGCCCTCTTTCATCAGCTCCCACAGGGTCAGGCGGCTGCCCTGCAGATAGGGGCGCGTCTCGCACACGTAGGCTTGGCGGATCTTCCCGAGCCGATAGGCCCAGCGGACCACTCCCAAGGCGGTGCCGATGCCGGAGGTGGCGAGGGCGCCGGCGTTGCAGTGCGTCATGAGCGAGGAGCCGGGCTTGAGCAGCCTGGCGCCGGCCTCGGCCATGCGCCGGTTCGAGTCCAGGTCCTCGGCGAAGACCGCATGGGCCTCTTGGACAAGGGCCTCAAAGAGATCCTTCCTGCCGGGCCCCAGCAGCTCTTCGGCCTTGCGCTCCATCCTGCGGACCGCATGCGCCAGATTGACGGCCGTGGGCCGGGAGTCCAGAAGGCGGCGCCCCGCCTCGCGCAGGCGGCGGCGCAGGCTGGGCGCCGGGCCTCCGCCTTTGGCCGCCAAGGCGCAGCCGTAGGCCGCGGCCACGCCGATGAGAGGCGCGCCCCGCAGGAGCATGTCGCGGATGGCCGCGGCCACGGCCGCGGCAGAGGCCAGCCGGCGGTAGATGAGCCGGTGGGGAAGGAGCCGCTGGTCTAAGGCATAGAGGGCTCCGTTTTTCCAATAAACGGGGCGGATCGAGTCGAATCCGGGTTTCTTGGGCATTTTCGCGGCTGCGCCAAAGAAGGCCCCCGGACGGCGGGACCGCCCGGGGGCTCTCTTCCGGCTCAAGGCCTTATGGGATGGACTCCATCACCCGCTTCAGAGACTCCTCGGGCTGGCCGGTGATCTCCACCGTCTTCTCGCGGCCTTTCGCGCCGCGTATGATGTTGACGGTGCGCGGAGGCACCTCGAAGAACTCCGCCAGGTAATTCCGTAGGGCGTTGTTGGCCTCCTCGCTGACTTCGCCGGCAGTGACTTTCACTCTCAGCACGCTGCCGATCCGGCTGACGACCTCGTTCTCGATGGCATTGGGGATGACACGCACTTTGACGATCATTATCGCTTTCTCCCTAATATGCGGCATTCAACGCGTCGATCGGCCCGCTCAACAACCGAAAAGCGCGGTTCCGATCCTCAACAGGTTCGCTCCTTCCTCCACTGCGATCTCGAAATCCCGGCTCATCCCTGCCGACAGATACCTCTCTGGGACCCTGCTCTCCGGGAAGTGCCGATCAAAAATCTTCTTAAGCTCCTTGCAGTACGGCCTGACGGCTTCCACGGGATCGAGCATCGGCAGTATCGCCAGCATTCCGCAGGGGGTCAGCCTGGGGAAGCTGCGCAGCTTCGCGATGAAATCCTCCAGCTCTTCCGGCAGCAGCCCGGATTGGGTCTTCCAATCGCTCAACTTCACCTGCACCAGAATTTTCTTCGGTCCGGATTGGGCAAGCTGCGCGTTCAGCGAGGCGGCGATCTTCAACGAATCCACCGTATCGATCGCATCGAACAACTCCGCTGCGGCGCGCGCCTTGTTGGATTGAAGGTGCCCGATGAAGCGCCATTCGGCGTTCCCGGCGTCCGCTCCAAGCTCCAGCCTGCGTTTCTGGGCGTCCTGGATGCGGCTCTCGCCGAAATAGCGGATCTTTTTGGAGCGCAGGAGCAGCGTCAGATCCTCCATCGGCGCCTTTTTCACGGCCGCCACGATCTCGACCTTGGCAGGGTCGCGGCCGCCTCTTTGTGCGGCCTGCTGTATGCGGCTGCGTAATTCGTTCAGCTTATCAAAGATCATTTCGGGAACGCCGCTTTCCCGCTCTGCGATGATGAACTATTATATCAAAAAACCGGCTTGGAGGCTAGGCCTAGTCTTGTCTCACACAAGATGAGAGTCTTGTCTCACACAAGATGAGCCTATGCCGGCCGCAGGGCTTATGGGTCTCGATTGAAGGAATGCAATATAATGCGTCCAAACTTACCAAACTTCGTAGGTTTGGACGTACCAAACATCCGGAATATGTAGGTTTGGTACGTCTCGTACCAACGCAGTTTGGATGTTCGAGACGTATTGAACCTACGGCGTGTGGAAGTTTCAATGCGGGAGATTTCTTTCTTCTTTAAGGAATATTTTACTTAAAAGAAAAACGGCCTTTCAACCAGGTCAAGACCTTGTCTTTTACCGCATGCCATGGCGGCGGAACCGGGTGAACCTCGCCATCGGCCGGCATGTCCGCCTGGGCGCTGTCCGTGGTGAGCGCAGGACACTCTACTTCGACCGGAGGAGCCGGAGGCTCGCAAGGGGCCGGGGCCTCAGCCGTAGGGGCATTTTGCTGGCTCTCCGCCAGAGCGGCGCTGATCTCATCTGCGGTCCGCGGCTTCCCGGCCTGCATCGGAGGCTCGGGCGCGGGCCGGGGAACCTCCCGGCTGATCCCTGCAGTGGCTCCGGGAACAAGTTCCCGCAGCGTTTCTTCAAGGCGGCGGATGATGCCGAAGGCCCTGGCCAGGGTCAGCTCCTTGGCCGCCAGTTGGCCTGAGAGGCCCTCGCCCACGGTCTTTTGGCGCTGAAGCTCAGCCTGCAGGGCTTCGGCCTTCCGGCGCTCGCCCTCCAGCTCCTCCTGCATGCGCTTGAGCGCTTGCTCCGCGCCGAGGCGCCTGGCTTCCAGCTCCTGGGACTCCTGCTGGCCGCGGGCCAGGAGGTCCTGGTGTTTGCGTTCGCGCTCCTCGAAGCCGGGGATCAGGGCCGCCTGGTCTTCGAGATGACGGATGCGCTCGCGCGCGGCCAGAAGCTCGTTCTTCTCCTGCGCGACCTGGCGCTGCAGGGCTTGGGTCAGGGCCCGCTCCTCGCGCCGGTTCTGGAGCTCGCCCATGAGGTCTGAGACATGGAGGAAGATGCGGGAGGAGGCGTCGTTGAGGATGTCGTCCGGGCTCAGAGGGGAATGGTCCGGAACAGGGGCCGTCTTTCCCCCGGCCCTCTTCTGGGCGCTGATCGCCTCAGCCAGATCCCCGAATTCCCCGGCGCCGCGCCAGTTGCGGTTCTCGATCCCCCCCTCTGCGGGGCAGACGAGGGAGGTCTCGGCGAATCCTGGGATCGCGGCCAGCTCCTCCGGAAGGTAGGAGCCCGGGACCTCGCCGTTCATGTAGACCCAGTACTTCATCCCTGCTCCTTGCGGAGGATGGAGCCCAGCGAATCCAGCAGGCCGCGGACCTCGTCGTAGTGGGACGCGGCGTCGCGCTCGATCTCGCGGATCTTGCCCTCGAGGAACTGGGCCGTGGCCCGAAGCTGCTTTTCGACCTCGAGCCGCTGCTCGTTGAGGTGCTTCTCGACCCCCAGGCGCTGCTCGTTGAGGAGCTTCTCGATCTCCTGGCTGCGCCCGAGCAGGCGCTGCTCGAATTCGTAAGACCCCTCGCTCAGATGCTTGTCGACCTTCTGGCACTGGTCTCCCAGCCGCTTCTCCACGGCCTGGACCTGCTCGCCCAGGCGCTGTTCGGCTTCCGCCCGCTGTTCGCTCAGCTGCTTCTCGACTTTCTGGCGCCGCTCGCTCAAATGCTGCTCCAATGCGCGGGACTCCTCGCTCAGCTGCTTGGCGAGTTTCTGGCGACGCTCGCCTAATTGCTTCTCAAGCTGGCTGGACTCCTCGACCAGCTGCTTTTCGATCTCCTGGCGCCGTTCGGCCAGCTGCTTCTCGACCGCCTGGCGCTCCGCGATCAGCTGTCCCTCCACCTCTTGGCGCCTCTCGCTCAAGCGCTGCTCGAACTCCCGGGATTCCTCGCTCAGATGCTTCTCGACCCCTTGATGCTGTTCGATCAGGCCCAAGCGCAGCTGCTCCCCGATCTTCTCCGCCTGCTCGAGCTGGCTGAGCGTCGTCTGCCGCAGGTCCTCCGCGGCATGGGCCACCGTTTCTTCGAGCTCGCGCCGGCCCTTGGCCAGCTCCGCTTCGATCGCCTCCCGGCCCCGCAGCAGGCGCTCCTGGACCCCCGCGGCGTGGGCGCGCAGTTCGTTCAGCGCGCCTTCAAGAGCCGCGTTGCCGGCCTCGAGCTTCGACACCGAGCGCTGGAGGTCGCTCAAGCGGCCTTTGAGCTCGAGATTCTCGCGCTCCATGGCGGCGCCGTTCGCGCGGGAGACCCCAAGGTCGCCTTCGAGCTCGCGGATGCGTTCGCCCAGCCGCGACACCTGCATCTCGAGGAACTGCTTGTCTTTCTGAAAGCCTGCGACCCGATCTCCCAGGAGCCGGTTCTGCTCCTCCAGCCTGCGGATGGCGGCCTCGTATCCGTCCTGCGCGCGAGCCATCCGGTTCTGGGCCTCGTTCATCTGCTCCTGGAGCGAGCCGGAATAGCGCCGCTGATCCTCGTTCTCGCGCTTGAGGCGCTCGATCTCCGCGAGCAGCAGAGGGCGGTCGTCCTCCTGCTGGGACGGGGGCGTCTGGCAGGGGGCCGCTCGTTCAAGGAGCGCTTTCCTCATCTGCGCGATCTCCTCCTTGGCCTGCTGGAGCTCCAAGCGCAGGTCCGCCGCCTCAATGGACCCCGGCTGCTGGAGAGGCGCTTGAACCGGCGCCGGGCTTTCAGCGGCCTTCTCATCAGGGTTCTCCCCCCTCCACCAGGCATCGAAATCCGTGAGCGCGCGGCGCATGGCAGCCGTGGGATCGGCCTGAGGGGCCTCCGCTTGCGCGGCCAGGGTCTCTTCTACCTTGCGGTTGAAGTCATCCAAATAGCTTCGATATGGGTCCGCCATTGGCATTTAATCGTAGTACAAGGATATTGCTGAATTATTGCCGTCCCAAACATCGCAAATCCGTAGGTTTGGGACGTCCCGAAGCTACGCCGTTCGGTTGTTCGGGACGGAATCTATTGCGCCAGCCAGCCTTTTTCGATCATGAAGGAACGCAAAGCAGGGTCATCAGGATCCAACTCAAGGGCATGAAGATAGGCTTCGCGCGCATCTTCAGATTGTCCGAGCGCGTACTGGGCCGAGCCGAGCCGTTCCCAAGCCTTGGAGCTCTTGGGATCGAGCAGAAGGGCGCGGCGGCAGGCCTGGATGGCGGCTCCGTAGCGCTGGTCGAAGAATGCCGCTTCCGCGAGCTTGAGCTCGTGATGGATCAAGGCGGCAAGCGGCAGGACGCCTTCCGGGTCGGTCTCGATGCCTGTGAGGCGTGAAAGCGCCGAGAGCAGCACCCGCCTGGCTTCATGGCTCGGGTCTTCGCCCAAAGCCGCTTGGGCATGGAGGACGGCCTTGAGGTTCTCCTTCCGCGCATATGCGTCGAGGGCTTCCCGCGCCAAGGCCCCGCCTGGGCTTTCGTCCTTGAGCAGCTCCTCTTCGTAGGCCTTTCCCTGCCAGGCGTTGACGGACTCCCGCACGGCCTCGAGGCGGCGCGGGTCCGGGCCGCGTGGAGCAAGGCCGCTTGGCGCAGCTGTCGATGCCGCAGGCACTTCCCCTTGGCCCAGGAACTCGAAGATCTCCTCTTCAATGGTGCGGGCTTGGGCCTGAGCGGCCTGGGTGAGGGCCCGCTCAGGGGC
>JACRDO010000169.1 GCA_016212885.1 Elusimicrobiota bacterium
TATAGGGTAGCGGCAAAGGGGAAGAGGCGCAAGGGGGTGGCGAGGGAGAGGGTTGGGGTGTATCCTGTGAGGGGGGGCGACTCTGGAGAGGTTATTAGGTGCGAAAAACGGGCGAAGGGAAAAAGCATTTTCCTTTCAGCAGCATAATCGGTGCCTGGAAGGGTGCGTGAGCGGTTGAAACGGACGCTCTCGAAAAACGACCCCCGTCTTCCCTGCGAGTAGAAAATCCTCGTCGGAGAACGTAACCCTCGACGAGAAAAGCTAGCGAAGCCCCTTTCCCGCCTTCTCCCGGAGTTTCCCGACTCTTAGCGGACTTGCGCAGGAGTTTGGTGCCATTTTGGTCTCATCCATTCCGTTGACATGCAGGGAAGCCGTCAAGCAATTCTTACGTGCTCTTGGTCAGCCCGTCCCCCGTCGGGGTCCCGATGGACATGGTCGCGTAGCCCTCGCCCATGCCCAGCCCGCAGAGGGTCGGCGCGTTCTTCACGTAGATGGAGCAGGCCATGCGCCGGCCCATCTTGGTGAGGTTGGCCACGTTCATCGAGTGCATGCTCGCCGTGTGGCGGCTGTACCCCTCGGCGTGGTAGGCCAGCGCCACGGCCTCGTCCAGGTCCTACGGCCTTCAGGTGGTAAATTATAGTTGCCGGAAGCAGTATAATATGGTAAATATTGTTTACCACTTATGAAATCAGCATTCCGCGATATCCTGCTTGAAAAGGAATTTTCCCGCCCGCTTGCCTATTTCCGACGCGAGCAGGCGTGCCCTCTCCTGCCGCAAAAGGCCTTAGCCGTCATCGGCATCCGGCGTTCAGGCAAGACGACCTTCCTGCGTCAGATCTGGGACGATATGCTGCGGTCAAAGCCCGCCCGGCAGGAACGTCTGGTTTATGTCAACTTTTTCGATGAGAGGCTTTTCAATCTGCAGGCCGGACGGCTCGGAGAGCTGCTGGAAGCCTATTACGAACTGCATCCTCACGTCGATTCGCGAGAAACGCTCTATTTCTTTCTCGACGAGCCGCAGATCGTCAAGGGGTGGGAATATTTTGTGGATCGCCTCCTGCGCGCGCATCACCGCGTTTTTATCAGCGGATCGTCCGCGACTCTCTTGAGCAAGGAAATCGCCTCTGCCATGCGAGGACGCTCTCTCAGCGTCGAGATCTTTCCATTCAGTTTCCGGGAGATCCTGCTGGCGGAAAAGAAAGAGACATCGTCGCTGGGGCCGCGCGAGCGCGCGACCACGCTCGGCCGCTTCAAAAAATATCTCCTGCAAGGCGGCTTCCCGGAAACATTAGCGGTCGAGCCTTCCCTAAGGCGCCGCCTCCTTCAAGACTATTTGGATGCGGTTCTTTTGCGCGATATCATCGAGCGTCATAACCCTTCCGACCCTTCCGCTATTTCGCACCTCCTGCATCTTCTGATGAATCAAGTGGGAAGCGCCTTTACGATCAATAAGACCTGCGAGCGCTTGAAAGCGCAAGGGCTTAAAGTCAATAAACCTGAAATTTCGCAAGCTCTGGATTGGTTCTACGACAGCTATTTATTCTTTTCCGTGCCTATCCTGACCGAGTCGGCGCATAAACGGATCGTCAACCCTAAAAAACTGTACTGCATTGACACGGGGATGGCGCATCACCAGGCTCTATCTGTCTCCAATGACTGGGGCCATCTTCTCGAAAATGCGATCTTTCTTCATTTGCGCAGGCAAACGGAAGCCATTTGCTACTTCAAGGACGCCCGGCAGCGCGAAGTGGACTTTGTGATTCGGAAAACGGGAAAGAAATACAGCCTGATCCAGGCGGCATGGTCCCTGCAAGATTCAAAAACACGCCAGCGGGAAATCGACGCTCTCTATTCAGCCATGTCCGAGTTGTCCATCAAAGACGCGACGCTTGTGACGCTTGATGAGCAAGAAGAAATCCGCTCATCGGGGAAAACCATTCATGTCCGGCCCGCCTGGTCTTTCCTCTTGGGTTTCCAGGCGTAGTCCTTAGAAAGACCTACGGCTTGATCGTGTCGACGGGGGCGGCATTGCGTATAGGGTAGCGGCAAAGGGGAAGAGGCGCAAGGGGGTGGAGAGGGAGAGGGTTGGGGTGTATAACCTCATCGTCCCCGGTGTCCGTGATGGCCGTGGCGGCGGCGCCTCTCGTGCCGCCTATGGGCTGACTCGCGGGCGTTCGCCTCGGAGTTGTATGCGATGACCATGGAGACCAGCCTGGGGTCCGCCCCCTCAGCGGGGATCCGCACGACCCACCTGTCCAGGAACCAGTGGATGCTCTCCATCTCCGCCGCGACCGCACCCTGGCCGCGCAGCGCGATCCTCGACTGCAGGAAATCGACGGGGCCCGAGGCCGCCACCGCGCGGCCC
The DNA here is from genome assembly GCA_016212885.1 of Elusimicrobiota bacterium. Lineage (GTDB taxonomy): Bacteria > Elusimicrobiota > Elusimicrobia > UBA1565 > UBA1565 > UBA9639. The sequence goes on from JACRDO010000169.1 coordinate 2,366, forward strand.
TGCGCGTCGCGGATATCGAAGGACCTGCCCCCGCCTTTGGGGGCGTCGGACTCCGCGATCTCGCCGATCTTGCTTCCGGCGCAGTCCGCCACGCTGACCAGCCTCCCGTCTTCCACCTTCGACTCCGACGCAACCGCCACCAACGCGCCCGAAGCGTCGCGCCAGGCGTAGCCATTTTTTACCGCCGACACGGTTCCCAGAATCTTCTCGCCGGACTTGATGTCGTAAATCGTGGCCAAAGAAAAGATCCTCCCCTGGATCACCGCGTCCGGCGGCAGCGCGGGAACCGGGCAGGACGCCTCCCCTGATGCGGCGGCCAGCGCGGCGCGGCCAGCCGGCACATCGGGCGGGAACTGCTCTCTCATCATTCCTAAGAAGGCCTTGATTTCGGGCAAGTCGCCCGACAGGTCGCCGGCCGAAAGGGAGGAGCCTGGAAACGCAAGGCATACAGCGCATGCCAACACCACTCGCCTCATGAAACACCTCCGGAGTTCTACTCGAGTGTAGTACGGGATGCCCGCATCGCACAACAACCAGAGGTTGCAGGATGAGCGCGGCTTTGGACATAGGCTTTCCTGGACCCAAGGTCCTCCCGCTGCGCGAGCAAAACTTAGCGCGGCGGGGAGGGAGTCCCGCCGCGCTTTCTTCCGACCGGGGTAGGAACTGCCGCTGTTGTCGTACTCGATGCGCCCAGCTGTTGTCCTACGCCATCAGCATACCGGAGGCGTGTTGCGGATTCATTGCTGAACGCGTTCATGGTATACTACGGGGAGCTGATTTATGACCGTGGACAAGGCGTACGCGATCCTGGGCGTGGAGGCCGGGACGGACCCCAAGCAGGTCCAGAAAGCCTACCGTTGCCGGGCCATGGAGTGCCATCCGGACCGGGCCAAGGCCGAAGACGCGGAGTACTACGCCCGGAAGTTCATGGAGATCCGCGACGCGTATGAGCTGCTGCGCAAGCAGGGCTTTCCCATCCCGGAGCCGGAGAAGGTCGTCGAAGAGCCCGCCTACTACCGCCGCACCGCGGACCGGAGCTTCACCCCGAAGCGCAAGAGCCCGGATGCCGAGCAGTTCGAGAAGATGCGGATGAGCACGGGCCTGGAGACCCACGTGGGCACCTACCTGCTCTGGGCCGGCATCCTCGCCGCGCCGGTGATCCTGTTCTTCTTCTTGAAGTATCTCTACCGGTAGGAATTTCTGCGGCGCCTGCGCCGGGACTTCGACGGAGCGTTGGTTTCCCGAAGGATGCGCAAGAGGTCCGGGCCGTAGGCCTCGCGCTTGAAGGGGCTCAGTGCCGCGAGCCACTTCGATGGCTCTTTTGACTTCGCCGGGGCCTCGGCCAGGGCCTTGGCCTCGTCGTTCTCCAGGACGACGACGGGTTCGACGCCGCGCTTCTCGGCCAGGTCCTTGCGCCATGCGCGCAGGGCCTCGTAGCGGGCGGCCGTGGAGGGAGCCCACTCGCCGCGCGGCGGCGGTTCCGGCAGCTTCTGGATCGGCTGGGCTTGGAGGCCGCGGCCGATGCCCTCGAGCATGTCCGCGCCGTGGCGTTGGAAGAGATAGGGCGTCATGCCCTGGACCTGGGAGAGGTCATCGGGGGTGCGGGGCTGCTTGGCGGCCAGGCGGACGAGGAGGGGCTCCGGCAGCACGCGGAAAGGGGCGCGGTCCAAGCTCGCGGCCGTCTTCTCCCTGTAGAAGTAGAGCTCCTTGAGGATCGCCAGTCCCTGGGGGGACAGCTCCCGCGCGCCCGGCAGCCTCCAATAGTTCTCGGGATCGAAGCTCTTGTCCGGGGGCTCGATCCGCTCGACCTTGCGGAAAGCGTCGCGGGCCTCATTCAGGCGCCCCTGCCTGGTCAGCTCGGCCTCGAGCTTGTCCCGCAGGCGGAGCAGGTAGTGCGTATCGAGGCGGGCGTACTGGAGCTGCTCCTCGCTTAAGGGGCGCTTGCCCCAGTTCGCGCGCTGGAGCTTCTTGGAGAGGACGACCCCGAAGTACTCGTCGATGAGGTTCGCCAGCCCCAGCTTGGGCTTGCCGAGGGTGCGCGCCGCGGCCATCGTGTCGAAGACCGAGCGCACCTGGAAGCCCAAGTCCCGCTTGAGGCAGACGATGTCGTATTCGGCCGCATGGAAGACCTTTTCGACCGCGGGGTCGCGGAAGAGGTGCGCCAGCGGCGAAAGGTCCTTGGCGAGGAGCGGGTCCACGATGAAGTCCTCTTTCTCGGAGGAGACCTGGAGCAGGCAGGTCTTCTCATGGTAGACGTAGAAGCCGTCGGATTCCAGGTCCACGGCGACGCGGTGCTCCCCGCCGAGGCGCTGCGCGAGCCACTCGATGTGGGAAATCTCCGTCAGGATGCGCACGGGCGGGAGAGTCATGGGCTCTACAGCTCGCTGAGCTCCCTGGAGCGCTGGGTCGCCGTGACGACCGCGTCGATGAGGACGGTCCTCAGGCCCTTCGACTCCAGCTCGTGCACAGCGGCGATCGCCGTGCCGCCGGGGGTGGTGACCTCGTCCTTGAGGATGGCCGGGTGCTTGCCGGTGTCGCGCACCATCTTGGCCGCGCCGAACACGGTCTGAGCGGAAAGCCTGCGGGCGACGTCGCGCGCAATCCCCATCTTCACGCCCCCGTCCGTCATGGCCTCGATGACCATGTAGATGTAGACCGGGCCCGAGCCGGAAAGCCCGGTCACGGCGTCCATGAGGTTCTCGGCCACGATCTCGACGCGCCCGACGGCTCCGAAAATGGCGGAGGCGGCCTTAAGATGCTCCTCGCCAGCGTGGAGGCCCTTGGCGAGGGCGGTGGCGCCCTCGTCGACGAGGACCGGCGTGTTCGGCATCGCGCGCACCACCGGCACGGGCTTTCCGAGCCGCTTGCAGATGGACTCCGTGGTGATGCCGGCCATGACGCTCAGCACCAGCAGGTCCTCCCGGACATCGGGCGCGATCTCGTCTAAGACCGCGGCCGCCTGCTGAGGCTTGACGCACAAGAGCAGGATGTCCGCGGCGCGGAGGGCCTTGCGGTTGTCGGTCTCGACCCGGACCCCGAGGCTTTTGCGCAGTTCTTCGAGCGCCGCCGCGTCGCGCCGCGAGGCCATGAGGCTGGAGGGCGGCAGGAGCTTCGCCTTCAGCAGGCCGCCCATGAGCGCGGTCCCGATGTGCCCGGCTCCGACGACCGCGATCCTCTTCTTGTTCAGCATGGCCGCCTCCGGCGCTTGGAAGGATTCCCCCGCGGGGCTCGGGCCAGGCCGAAGGCCTTATGCAGGGCCCGCAGGGCGCTCTCGCTATGGCGCGAGTCGACCACGCAGCAGAGCTTGAGATCCGAGGTGGCGATCATGTGGATGTTGATCCCGGCCTCCGCGAGGATCCCGAACATCTTCGCCGCGATGGCGGCGTGGCGGCGGAAGCCGGTCCCTACCACGGTGATGGTCGCGACCCCTTCGGTCAGGTCCACGCGCTTGGCCCCGATGCTGCGGGAAAGCGTCTCCAAGGCGGCTTTGGCCGCCTCGGCGCCCGGTCGAGGGGTCATCAGGGAGATGTCGTTGACCCCCGCGTGCGTGGGCGCGGACTGGACGATCATGTCCACGGAGATGTCCCGCTCGGCCAGTTCCGCGATCACGCGCGCCGCGACGCCTGGCTTGTCCGGGACCTCGACGACCGTCAGGCGCACTTCTCCCTTGTCCAGCGCGAGGCTCGTCACCGTCGCCTCTTCCATAGGTCCCTCCCCGGCTTTCTCGATCCATGTGCCCGGCGCCGGCTTAAACGACGAGCGGACGTGGATGCGCACGCCGTAGCGGTGCGCGAGATCGATCGAGCGCGCCTGCATGACCTGCGATCCGGCCCCGGCCAGCTCCAGCATCTCTTCGTAAGAGATCCGCGCGATCTTACGCGCGTCGGGCACGATGCGAGGATCGGCCGTGTAGACCCCCTTGACGTCCGTGAAGATCTCGCAATGGGAGGCCTTGAGCACCGCGGCCAGCGCGACGGCGGTCAAATCCGAGCCGCCGCGGCCGAGCGTAGTGACGTCCGCGGCCGCATTGACGCCTTGAAAGCCCGCCACCGCGACGATTTTGCCGGAGGCGAGCTCCTGGAGGATCTTCCGCGGGCGGATCTCGAGGATGCGCGAGCGCGTATGCCGCTCGTCCGCCAGGATGCCGGCCTGGGGTCCCGTCAGCGAGATGGCGCGGGCCCCGTGCGAACGGCAGGCCATCGCGAAAAGGGCGATGCTCATCTGCTCTCCTGTGGCGAGCAGGGCGTCGAGCTCCCGGGCGTCGGGGTCGCGGCTCACGCGATGGGCGAGGCCGATGAGCTCGTCGGTCATCTCGCCGGGCGCGGACACCACCACGACGACGCCGCGCGCTCTGCGGCGGGCCTGGACGGCGCGCTCGGCGGCGCGCAGGATCTTCTCGGGGTCCGCGACCGAGGTGCCGCCGAATTTCATGACGACGAGGCCGCGCGCTTTCACGTCTCGATTTCGATGCGCGCGCCGGCAGGCTCGACGTCGAGGGCGAGGTAGCGGCTTTCGATGCCCGAGCGGAAGAATGCCTTCTGCATTGCGCGGCCGATCTTGGCCTGCTTGGGCCCCCTCAGGGTCAGCGCGAGGATGGACGGCCCGGCCCCGGAGAGCGCCGCCCCGAAGGCGCCCGCCCGCACGGCCGCGGCGATGACGGCGTCCATTCCCCGCATGATGGGGCGGCGGTAGGGCTGGTGCAGGACGTCGTCCATCGCGATCTTGAGCAAGCCGAGCTCGCCGCGCTCGAGCGCCCCGATGAGGAGGGCGAGCCGCGAGGCGTTGTGGACCGCGTCCCTGAGAGGGACCTTCGCCGGCAGGAGCCTGCGGGCCTTCTCGGTGGAGACCTCGAAGTCCGGCAGGCAGACGACCACGCCGAGGTCGCGCGGGAGCCTCAGGCGCAGCCAGGTCGGCTGGCCCCCGTCCCAGATGGAGACGCACAGCCCCCCGTGGAAGGCCGCTATGACGTTGTCCGGATGGCCTTCCAGCGCGCAGGCTTGGGCTACGACGTCGGCCACGCCCGAGTCGCGGAAATCGCGCAAGGCAGCTGCCGCCAGCAGCCCTCCCAGGCGCGCAGCTGCGCTCGAGCCCAGCCCCCTGGCGAGGGGGATGCGGTTTATCATCCGCATCCGCAGGGCGTAGGGGAAGCGGCTTTTCGGGAGGATCAGCCGGAAGGCCTGCAGGACGAGGTTCTTATCGCTGCGCGGCAGATTGGCGAAGCCCTCGCCTTCGATCTCGATGCGGACCTCGCCGGGGATCGGAAGCCAGGAGATTTCAAGCTCGTTGTGGAGCTTCAGCGCCATGCCGAGCACGTCGAAGCCGGGCCCGAGGTTGCTCGTGGTGGCCGGGATCCGGACTCGGACCCTCCGGCGGTATTTCTCCATAGGGGCGGCGATCATTTCAAAGCATTGAGCGCCGAGCTCACCGCCCGGAGGTCCGGGTCCACCGTTCGCCGGCGAAAGCGCAGCGCGGCCGGGGCGTCGGGGTCCTTCAAGCCGTGGCCGGTCAGGATGCAGACGATCCTTAGGGCCTTCCGCTTCGAGGCGTCCATGCGGTGGAAGCCGCCGCCCCGGGCGAAGCGGATCAAGCCGGCCACGCCGGCGGCGCTGGCCGGCTCGCAGAAGACGCCCTCCTCCCGGGCGAGCCGGCGCCAGGCGGAGAGGATTTCCGCGTCGCTGACGGCCGCGATCATCCCCCCGGACTCTTCCTTCGCCTTCAAGGCGGCGGCCCAGGAGGCCGGGCGGCCGATGCGGATGGCGCTGGCGACGGTCTTCGGATGCGCGACCGGGCGGCCCAGCACCAGCGGAGCCGCGCCCTTGGCCTGAACCCCCATCATCTTCGGGAGCCCTTTCTTCAGGGCCGCGTGCCACTCCCGGTAGCCGAGCCAGTACGCGGTGATGTTCCCGGCGTTGCCGACCGGCATGAATTGGAAGTCGGGGGCGCGGCCCAGGGCTTCGATGATCTCGAAAGCGGCCGTCTTCTGGCCCTGGATGCGGGAGGGGTTGACGGAGTTGACCAAGGTCCAGCCGTCCTCCTGCGCGACCCTCTGCGCCAAGGCGAGGGCCGCGTCGAAGCTTCCGCGCAAGGCGATGACCGAGGCCCCGTGCATGAGCGCCGCGGCCAGCTTGCCGGCAGCCACGCCCCCTTCCGGGAGCAGGACCGCGCAGCGCAGCCCGGCCCGCGCCGCGTAGGCGGCAGCTGAGGCAGCGGTATTGCCGGTCGACGCGCAGAGGATCCCCCGCGCGCCTGCTTCCAGGGCCTTCGAGACCGCGACCGTCATGCCGCGGTCCTTGAAGGAGCCGGTCGGATTCATCCCCTCGATCTTGAGCAGCAGGGCGTCTTCCGGGAGCTCAAGCCAGCGCGCAAGCCGCGGAGCGCAGACAAGCGGGGTGTTGCCTTCAAGCAGTGAGACGACCGTGGTGCCCTTGCCGACCGGCAGGCAGGCCCGGTATTTCTGGATGATGCCGCCGTAGCTTGGGGACTCCATCAAAGCATCCGCAGGCAGACCGGGCGTCCCCGGACCCCGGGCAGCTGCGCGATGGCCGCAAGCGAGCGGCGCAAGCTCTCGGCCGGCGCGGAATGGGTCGCGATCATGACTGGAACGGGGCGCTTGGGATCCTTCGGCTTGTCCTGGTGGATCTGCGAGATGGAGATGCCGGCCCGGCCCAGGGCTCCGGCCACCTGGGCCAGCATTCCGGGCTTGTCCGCAAGCTGCAGGCGCACGTAGTGCGCCGCATCGGATTCCGGCGCCTGGCGCAGCGGGAGGCTCGGCGGGGCGGCCCGCGGCCGCCCCCAAGGCATCGGAGGCGGCACTTCCTCGCGGCAGCGCTCGGTCGGCCGCGCGGCCGCGGAGGACCGGGAAGAAAGTTCGCGCCCGAGCTGGAGCAGATCCCCCAGGACCGCGCTGGCGGCCGGGCCCGGGCCCGCGCCCTGCCCGTAGAACATGAGGTCCCCGGCCGAGGAGGTGTCCACCAGCACCGCGTTGTAGGCGCCGTGCACATTGGCGAGGGGGTGCGCCAGGGGAACCAAGGTCGGGCGCACGTGGGCCTCGACGCGGACGGGATCCGCGTCCCAGTCGAAAGCGAGCTTCCCGACGAGCCTCGCCGTGCGGCCCAAATGGGAGATTGCGAAGCGGATGTCCTCCAGGGCGACCGACTCGATCCCCTCGCAGGGGATGCGCTCCGGCGGGAACCACCGGCCGGCGAGCAGGGAAGCGAGCACCGACACCTTGTGCGCCGTGTCCGCGCCGCTCATGTCCAGGCTCGGGTCCCTCTCCGCCAGCCCCAGACGCTGGGCTCTGCGCAGCGCCTCGGGCATCGGGCAGCCGTTGTGGGCCATTTCGGAGAGGACATAGTTCGTGGTGCCGTTGAAGATGCCGAGCACCGAGCGGATGCGGTTGGCCGCGAGGCCTTCTCGCACCGCCTGGATGATCGGGATGCCGCCGGCCACCGAGGCCTCGAAATACACGCGGCGGCCCTTGCTCCGCGCGGTTTTGAAGACCTCGTCCCAGTGGCGCGAGAGGAGCATCTTGTTGGCCGTGACGACGTGGCGGCCGGAGGAGAGGGCGCCGAGCACCAGGGCGAGGGCGGCCCCTTCACCGCCCATGAGCTCCACGACGACCTCGACCTCCGGGACGCGGAGCAGGTCCTGCCAGCGGCTCACGCGGCGGACCCCCTTGCCCAGGCGCAGGCTTAAGACGGCCCGCCTTCGGCGCTCGCAGACGGCGGCCAAGCGCAGCTCGGCGCCGGTTCGCCGCCGGAACTCCTCCCGGCGCGCGCACAGCAGGCGGGCGACTTCGCTGCCGACATTGCCAAGCCCGGCCAGCCCGATTCCGATGGGGCGCATGGAAAAGAAGTCTAGCAATTTAGGGGAGGCTTCGAAGTGGCGGGAGCGCTCAGACGCTGGGAGCGTTAAGCGCCGCCGGCGCCTTCAGCGGAGCTTGCGCAGCCGCCCGCAGAGATCCTTCAAGCCGCGGTCCTTGCGCCGCTGCTTGAGAGCGGATTTGCAGGCGTCTTTGGCTTCACCCAGCAGGCGGGTGCGCTCCTCTCCCTGGGAGGCCGGCTGCCTGAACAGCTCAAGGACCGTGCGCGCGAACGCCGGAAGCTCGTCTGGGCCGAGCCGCCCGAGCTTGGAGGCCTTCCCGAAGAGCCGCGCCGAGCGCAGAAGCTCGGCTGCGTCGGCTTTCGCTGGGAAGGCGTCCAGGTAGGCGCGGCGCCGGAGGGCCAGGCTCATGGCCAGAGGGCGGGAGCCGGGCTCCAGGGCCGCGGCCTTCTCGGAGTCCGCCAGGCAGAGGGTGAAGTCGCGCGCGGCGCAGCGGCAGCCGGCCCGGAGGTCGAGGTATTCGGAGGATTGGGGGACCTTCTCGATGAGCCAATCCAGGGACCGCGCCGCTTCATCGCAGCGGCCGAGCGCCGCTGCGGAGCGCGCGCGCGCGACGTTGGCCGGGTAGTTCTCCGGCTGCTTGACGAGCACGCCCTGCGCAAGGGGCAGGGCTTCCTTGTGCCGGGAGAGCATCGCAAGGGCATAGGCCTTGCGCGAATCCAGGGCCCCGGCCTCCGCGGGCGAGAGCTCCTGCGCCTGGAGGATGTCGGAGAGCCCCCCCTCGTAGTCCTCCAGGTTCAGCTTCGCCACCGCGCGGTAGCTGTAGGCGACCCCGTCCTTCGGACGGGCCTCGATCGCGGCGTCGAGGTCTTCGACGGCGTCCGCGTTCCTGTCCAGGCGCACGCGGACATAGCCGCGGAGCTTGAGCGCCCGCGGGCCGCCGGGCTCCGTGAGGAGGGCGCGGCCCAACTCCTCCTCGGCCTCCGTAAGGCGCTCGGCGTTGATCAGCGCGTCGGCCCGGTCCGCTTGGGCCGCCGCGTCGCCGGTGCTCTTGGAGATCAGAGCCGCGTAGTCGTTGGCGGCCGCGTTGAAGTCCCTCAGGAGCGAATGGGACTCGGCCTTGAGCCTCAGCAGCTCGGACGCCTCGCGGGGGCGTGAGCGCATACGGTCCTCGAGGAGATGGAGGACCTTGCGCTCGTCCGCGTCGGCCTCAGAGGTCTTCCCCTGCTTGCGGCGGATCTCGGCTCGCAGGGAATAAAAGCTCCAGTCGAAGTAGTTCCCCTGGATACCGACGAGCACGGCCATGCCGCGCTCGGTGTCCTTGAGGGCGCCGTCCAGGTCGCCCAGCTTGAGCTTCGCGCGGGCGCGGTAGTAGTAGACGTTCGAGACCTCGTCGGGCTTGAGCTTGGATTTCGACAAGGCCTGGTCGAAGGAGCGGACAGCCGCGGCGTGGCGGCCGGCCTCGAAATCGAGCATCCCGAGGACACGGTAGGCGTCGCCGCTCTTAGGGTCGAGATTGAGCGCCTGGAGCGCGTCCAGGCCGGCTTGCGGGTCCCCGTTCCTCAAGCGGGCCTCGCCCCGGCACAGGTAGGCCGGCGCGTAGTCGCCGCCCAATTCCACGGCGCGCGCGCAGGTCTCGGCGGCGCGGAGAGCGTCTCCGCGCTGGAGGCTTTCATAGCCTTCGTCCACGAGCTTCTGGACGCGCTGCATGCGCGTGAGGGGGAACTCGAAGGCCCCGGCGCTTGAAGCGATGAAGCAGGCGAGAAGACCCACTCTCATGTCAGGGTCTGGGCTTAGGCTTGCGCTTCTGGGCTTGGCCGGTCATGGGGACGAAGCTCACATCGAGCGTCTTCTCGCGCCGCACGCCTTCCGGGGTCTTGCGCAGGAGGACGAGCTCCTGGAGGACCCAGAACCCGCCCTTCTCCTCGCCGATCGGGATGACCATCCGGCCCCCGATCTTGAGCTGGTCCACGAGGGGCTGGGGTACGTGGTCCGGCGCGCAGGTCACGATGATGGAGTCGAAGGGGGCGGCCTTGGGCCAGCCGAGGTAGCCGTCCCCGGTCTTGACATGGATGTTCTTGTAGCCGAGGCGCTTGAGGGTCTGCTCCGCGCGCCGGGCCAGGGAGGGGAGGATCTCGATGGTGTAGACCGCCCGCACGAGCTTCGAGATGACCGCCGCCTGGTAGCCGGAGCCGGTCCCGATCTCGAGCACCTTGTCTTCGGGCTTCGGCTCGACCGCGTGGGTCATGAAGGCCACGATGTAGGGCTGGGAGATCGTCTGGCCCTCGCCGATGGACAGGGGGGTGTCGTCGTAGGCCCGCTCGATGAGATGCTTGGGGACGAAGAGATGGCGCGGGATATCCCGCATCGCGGTCAGGACCCGGCCGTTTGTGAATGGCCGGGAAGGGTCGTAGTTGGCGATGGCCTCGATCATCTCCGCGCGCCTCTCGGCGAAGACGGGGTCTTCCTGCGAGACCGCGGCGGGGAGAGCGGACACGGCGGCCTTGTCCGCGGCAGAGGCCGGGAAAGCGGACGCCGCCAGGAGGAAGATGGCCCAGATCATCCAGGGTAGGATAGCTCTTAAGACGGCCCTATGCCAAGGGCGGCGTGGCTGGGCGGCACGGTTTAGTAACTACGACTTCACGCTCAGGCACATCGGCCGCCCGCGACGGACCACGTCGAAGACCACCCCGCGGCGCAAATCCGCCCCCGCGGCGGCCGCCTTCAAATCCAAGCGCCTCCCACCCCGTTATTTTGAATGCTGCCCCTTGTGACCTTTTGCCTCCAAGTACGGCTCCTAAGGAGTCCTCTCAAGAGCGGATGATCAGCCGGATGCTCTCCAACATGAGCCCATTCTTTCCCCTTGAAGCTTCCGTCCCCCTCGCCTAAGTTGTAGAATCGTTGTCGGATGGGTTTTATCGAGGACTTCTTCTATTATTTCATCGGCACGCCGAGCGCGCGGCGCTTGAAGAAGCTCACGCCCGTCCTGGAGCAGATCAACGCCCTGGAGCCCGAGATACAGAAGCTCCCCCCCGAGGCCTTCCCGGCCAAGACCGAGGAGTTCAGAAAGAAGGTCCAGGAGGCCATGAAGGACCTTCCGCCGGATCTCGAGAAGGAGGAGCGGGCCAAGCGGATGACCGCTCTCTTGAACGAGTACATCCCCGAGGCCTTCGCCATGGTCCGGGAAGCCTCCAGGCGCACCATAGGGCTTCGCCACTTCGACGTGCAGATGATCGGCGGCATGGTGCTCCACCAGGGCGGCATCTCGGAGATGAAGACCGGCGAGGGCAAGACCCTGGTAGCGACCTCCTCCATCTACCTCAACGCGCTGGCGGGCAGGGGCACGCACGTCGTCACGGTCAACGACTACCTCGCCAAGCGCGACTGCGAGTGGATGGGCCCCATCTACAAGTACATGGGCTTGAGCGTCGGCTTCGTCCAGCACGACATGAGCAACGAGGACCGGCGCGCTTCCTACCACTGCGACGTGACCTACGTGACCAACAACGAGCTCGGCTTCGACTACCTGCGCGACAACATGGTCATCCACCGCGAGGACCGCGTGCTGCGGCCGCTCTACTACGCCATCGTAGACGAGGTGGACTCGATCCTGATCGACGAGGCGCGCACCCCGCTCATCATCTCTGGCCCGGCCGTGGAGTCCACCGAGCGCTACGCGATGATCGACCACATCATCCCCCTGCTCAAGACCCGCTTCGTCACCGAGGAGGAGGAGATCCAGTCAAAGTACTCGGGAGAGGACCTCGGCAAGGGCTACGACGCCATCATCGACGAGAAGAACCACTCCGCGATCCTGACCGACCAGGGCGCCGGCAAGGCCGAGAACCTCCTTGGGCTCACAAACCTCTACGACGACCTCCAAGGCGCCTGGGTCCACCACATCACGCAGGCCCTCAGGGCCCACCACCTCTACAAGCGCGACGTGGAGTACGTGGTCAAGGACGCGGAGATCGTGATCGTCGACGAGTTCACCGGCCGCCTCATGCCCGGCCGGCGTTGGTCCGAGGGACTGCACCAGGCGGTGGAGGCCAAGGAGAAGCTCCCCATCAAGGAGGAGAACCAGACGCTGGCCACCATCACCTTCCAGAACTTCTTCAAGCTCTTCGACAAGATCGCGGGCATGACCGGCACCGCGATGACGGAGGCCGACGAGTTCTTCGAGATCTACAAGCTCGACGTCTGCGATATCCCGCCCAACAGGGTCAACGTCCGCGTGGACTTCCCCGACATCGTCTACCTCAACGAGAAGGCCAAGGACAGGGCCATCGTGGCCGAGATCGAGGAGCTCTGGCGCAAGGGCCGGCCGGTCCTGGTCGGCACCCGCTCCATCGAGAGGTCGGAGAAGCTCGCGGCCATGCTCCGCGCCAAGGGCATCCCCCACCAGGTCTTGAACGCGAAGTACCACGAGATGGAGGCCCAGATCATCGCCCAGGCGGGCCGGCGGAGCCAGGTCACCATCGCGACGAACATGGCCGGCCGCGGGACCGACATCATCCTGGGCGGCAACCCGCCCGACATGGACAACCAGGGTGACGTCCTGGCCGTGGGGGGCCTGCACGTCCTAGGCACCGAACGCCACGAGGCCCGGCGCATCGACAACCAGCTCCGCGGCCGCTGCGGCCGCCAGGGGGACCCGGGCTCCTCGCGCTTCTACCTCGCCTTAGACGACGAGCTCATGCGCCTCTTCGGCTCGGAGCGCATCACCGGGCTCATGGAGAGATTCGGGATGACGGAGGATGAGCCCATCGAGAGCGGGCTGGTCTCCCGCCAAATCGAGGGGGCCCAGCGCCGGGTCGAGACTCACAACTTCGACATCCGCAAGCAGCTGCTCGACTTCGACAACGTGATGAACAAGCAGCGCGAGGTCGTCTACGGCCTGCGCAACCAGATCCTCGACGGGGAGGACGTCTCCGCCCAGATCAGCCGCATGATCGAGGAGGACCTGACGGAGAAGGCGGGGATGTGGGCCCCCAAGGACGCCTACCCCGAGGCTTGGGACATGGCGAGCCTGAGCGCCTACCTCCAGCGGGTCTTCGCCGTGGGCTTCAACCCGCCGCCGCAGGAGCTCAAGACCTACGACTCCGCTTCCCTGCTCTCGGAGTTGCGCGAGCGCGCCGAGGAAGCCTACAAGAAGCGCGCGGTGGAGGAGTTCGCCGGGTTCAATTTCAAGGAGATCGAGAAGATGGTCCTCCTCCAGGTCATCGACCAGGCCTGGAAGAACCACCTCTACGACCTCGACCACATGAAGAAGTACATCCACCTGCGCGCCTACGGCCAGAAGGACCCCAAGGTCGAGTACCAGCGCGAATCCTTCGGCCTCTTCAACGTGATGATGGACCGCATCCGCGAGCAGACGGTCGAGTACATCTTCCGCATCCAGGCGCCCCGCAGGCCGCCCCCGCCCCCTCCGCCCCAGTCGGCTCCGAAGCAGCCTCAGAGGCAGGCTCCGCAGGGGCCGCCGCCCTCTCCCCTGCAGAAGAGGCCGGCGCCCATCAAGAAGATCGGCCGCAACGACCCCTGCCCCTGCGGCAGCGGCAAGAAGTACAAAAAGTGCTGCGGGGCGTGAGGGGCTAGAACGTATAATACGAATAAAGGCGGCCGTCCCTCTCAATGGAAAGCCGACCGCATAACGCGCCTCGAAGCTTCGGGGAAGAAGACGTCTTCATCGAAACCGGCGCTTTCAGCGTAGACAAGGAAAAAGCCCTTGAGAAAATCAGGAGCTTCCAGCTTCCGGATCCAAGCCTATGCCTGCTGCCCTGGATCCGCTGCGCGGTAGCCGGCAAGGCTTCGGAAATCTCTTTTCGGACGTCATGGAGCGCGATCGAAATGCGCTTCGACGGACAGCCCTTCTCGCGCCTGGATTTAGCGAGCCCCTATGCGGGCTTGTTTGAGGAGGAAAGCGAAGACAGGCCGCGCCGGAAGCACCTGGCGCTAGGCCTGCTTTCTCTCCTGCGCGGCAAGCCCGTCGAGATTGCCTTGGCATCAGGACAAGGCGCAGAAAGGCATATTTTGCGCGTGGCGTCTTTGGGCCGGGAAAACCTCGCAATCTGCCGGGAGCCGGATGAAGGGACGGTTTTGCGAGTGTCCTTGAGGACTGGGTTCTCGTCAAGAAACCGCATCCGCTCGTATCTTTCACACGTGCGGGCTTGCTGCCAGGCCTGTCCGATACCCGTCCGGGTGGACGGAAGGGAAATCCCCCGAACCTATCGCCCTGAAGATCAAGGCGTCTATTTTGAAGAAGACGAGGCTTACGGCTGGCTGGGCATGAGGCATGAATTCAGCCCGCTCAGCCCGATTGCGTTCTATGCCTGCGGGACGCTTTCGGAAATCATCCAACTGGATTTATTCCACGGCGCGCGCATCCGCGGCTACATCAACGACGACCGGCTCGCGCTCGACGCCTCTCAATCCGGCGTCGCGCGAAACACCCGCTACGGGACGCTCGTGGAGATTCTGAACCGGCAGGCTCAGGGCCTGATCCTGGCCACGATTGAAGCGCACTCGCAAAGCTTCCCGCAGACCGGGCGGCTGCTCTTGGAGCCGGCGGCGGCCCGCATCTGGCAGGAACGATTCCAGCATGGGATTGCGGCTGAAACCGCTTGGGGCCGGAAACTGCGCAGGCTCAAAATGGCGGGGCCGATCGCGGCATTGTTCGGGTACGACGTCGCGCGCCGCGCCGAGTTCATCTCACGCATCCACAAAGACGCACGGACCACGCTCTGGCTGCGGGCCCTTTCCTCCAACAGCCTGAGCGCATATGATAAGGACCGGACAGACCCCGCGCTCAAGGCGCTCTGGGAGGCGCCCGTATTTTTCGGCACGTTCGGGGAAAGCATAAGCCGGCTCGACATTGCGAACATGAATCATCGCCTCGGCTATGTGCGCTATTCGCTGCGGCCGTCCCGGAAGCCGGCAGCCGCCGGCAGCACGCGGACCCTGTGGGTCCTGACCGGCAACGACAAGCACTGCCTCGCGGACCTCTGCGGCAACAAATTGCGCGACGTTCTATTGGATCCAACATGACCGGCGGCAAATCCCTGGCTCAATGGATTGAAGAAGGCAGACGCTTCACCGAATTCGATATCCTCGCGCTCGCCTTGGATGCCGCGCGCGAGCTGGAAGCCCTGCATGCCGCCTCAAAGCGCGCGCACGGAGGCTTAAGCCCGGAAACTCTGCGCTTGAGCGAAGATGGGCGGGTATCCCTCGATAAATCCCTCCCCAAGCCCGGCGCCTGCTCAGGTTTTTCAGCTCCGGAGCTTGCCGCTCCAGCCTCCGACGTCTACTCCCTGGGAGCGGTCATCGTCTACGCGCTGACCCAGCAGGCTCCGGCCCAGCCGCGGGATGCCGGCGCATTGATCCGCATCGTAAAAGGCCTGAATCTTTCAAAGAGGTTCAAAGCCGTCCTTGAGCGCATGCTCTGCGCGAATCCGAAACGCCGCTACAAGGACGGCGCGGCCCTGCGCAAGGCTCTTTCAGATGTCCTAGCCGGCGGGCATCCGCGCAAGCTCTTGATGAGCCTGATTGTCCTGTCATTCGGAGCGCTGGCTTGGCTGGCATACCGATACTTGCCCATGCCGTGGGATGGGAAGCGGCCCTTCAAGCGGTTCGCTCATGGCCGGGCCTCATTCGTGAATCTGGCCTTCAGCCCGGACGGGACGGAACTCTTGTTCAGCGCTGACAATGAGGTGCTAGTCTGGGACACCCGCACCTGGGCGGATCCGCACCGGATCGTTTTGCCTTCCTTGGCTCCTGGATGCGACACGCACGGCTTTGACATGGTTTTTGACCCCAACCGTGGTTCGCTGATAATCGGGGCCGGCACCGACCCTCACTGCGTCCACCAAAAATCCGCGATTTTCTTTTGGGGAACCTCGGCCAGGACTAGCATCCCCCGGAAGCTGGAAATGGATGGGATCCTGGATTCCATCAGCCTCCGCCCGGACGGCTCACGTTTGGCCGTGGCTCTCAACACTTGGGACAAGGTTGAACAGCAAAGCTGGAAGGGTCGAATCAAGATATTCAGTCTTAATAAAAACACGGGCGTGAGCGCCGTGATACAACGTGGACCGATTCGAAACGTGAAATTCACTCCCGATGGCGCCATCCTCTACGCCAGCGAGGATTGGAACGAGGCCGAGAAGCGCTTCGACCGGGCAATCCTCTTCCTTCACACTCCTTCCTCCGGCAAGGATGACATGCGGATCATCAAAACGGAGGACATTGGGGAGCTGTCGAGTTTGACCGTGAGCCCCACTGGGCGATTTTTTGTTTATCCTGACAAGAATTCAGAGAGATTCAGGGTCGTGAACCGCAGCGGTCGATTCTTGAGGACCCTTGCATGGGACAGCGCATGGGACTGGATTGTAGACGGAAATACCGACTGGTATTGGAAACACCCTTCAGGCGCTTTCAGCCGGGACGGCGCCCTGTTTGCGGCCCCAATCTCCTACAGACACCGGCAGATGCTTGAAATCTGGGACACGAATTCCTGGAAGCGCATCAAACGCCTGAATGCCGCAACCCATTTATACGGCCCGCAGATCGCAGCTGTCACGTTCAGTCCGGATCGCAGGATCCTTGCGGCCTGCATTTGGAACTACCAGAAATCCGAGATTCTGCTCTGGCGGATAACCCCATGATTCTCGGGGAACGCTACGAGATTCTAAGGACCCTTAAAGAATCCGCAGGCTCAACCAGATATCAAGCCAAAGACTTGAGAACCGGCAAGCTGTGCCTTCTCATAAGCTCCACAACGCCGGACGGCATCGTGCGCCTCGAATATCTCGCCAAGTTTCTTGCGCATTTTCGCAATCCCGCCATCCCGGATTTCGTTGGATTTTTCAAGGAAGACGCTGCCCTTGGCTCGCGGGCCGCGCTGGCGCGCGAATGGGTGGAAGGCATGACGCTTGCCCAACGAATGTCCGCGCGCAAGCCGTTGAGCGAAACTGAAGCCCTAGGCGTCGGCATCGAGGCTCTTATAGCCTTGAAGGGCCTTCATAAGTTGCTGCCGCCCGTCTTTTTCGGAACGATTTCAGCGGACGGCGTCCTGCTCGGCGCAGGCGGTTCCGTCCATCTGCTGTGCTTGCCCGTGACCGGCGCGGACGCTGTTTCGGACATCCGGTCTTTGGCCGGAATTCTTGAGGCCGCGCTTGCGCCGGACTGCCCGCCGAAATTGCGCGCTCTCTTGAACCGCGCGGCTCAAGCCGATCCGGCGGAGGACATCGCCTCGGCCGCAGGGCTTGCGGAAGCTCTCGCGGAGTTGAAGGGCCGGTCCGATATCCTGCCGCCCGGACCGGCGAATAAGAGAATCTTTACGATTCGCAATCTCGCGGCCGCGGCCTTGACGGCCTGCGGCGCCTATTGGGCCGGGTTCAAGCTGTTCTACGACATCCTGCCCCGTCAAGGCGAGGGCGGCTGGCAAGAAGCGTCCCCCGCCCTTCAACAAAAATACGGCTGTGAGAATATGACGGCGCCGCCGCACGAGCTCAACCGCAATCTCGTAGAAAATCCAGGTCTTGAAGGTCCTTGCGGCTGGAAAGCATATCCTGATTTTGGAGAAGAGATCATTGGAACGCGCGGCTCCCATTCCGGGAAATACCATTTCCGCCTTGACGACGAGGGCGACGAAATCGATCAGCACATAGACGTGTCCGCGCTTGGCAAACACATCCGGACCGGCGCTTATTCCGTCACTTTTTCCGCCCATATGCGTAAGGACGGGAATCCCAATGAAGGAAACCCCTACCTGGTGGGATATGCCATTCGCACTCCAACCGACAGAGTCGATTTAGGCTATATCGTTCCCGTCTCCTCCAGCCAATGGACACGGGCTTCGCATACTTGGGGATTGCCCGCAGGGACCCAGGGAATCCGCATCATCCTTCAAAGAGACTCCAACTCATCCCGCCCCAGGGGCCTCGGCGCGCATTTCGATGACGTTTCGGTCGTGATCCATCCCCGCGGCTCAAATCCGCGGCGCCCGGATTAAGCCGGTCAGAGCGCTGGAACGTCAGGCGCTTGAGGACCGGCAGGGGGACTCTTCAGCTCTTCAAAAACGCCGAAATCTCTTCCGGCAGCCAATGCGCGGCCATGCGAAGCCGCTTATTGAGCCAGGCCTTGGCCTTTGGGCTTTCTTCATAGAACCAGTCGAGATGCACGCAGTCCTGGACCCCCCACTCTTGTGGAAATGATTGCCACGCGTAGCCGATGCCTTCCTCTTGCGGTACGATCCCCACCCAATCTTGATCGAGAATGCGGTTGATGTAGGACTCCGCGTCATCCATGTGAACAGGCAGGCCGGCCTTCGTCAAAGCCAGCGCGATCCTGCAGGTCTCGACGAGGCGGGTGCTGGAGGAGGCGCGCAGGTGCACCTCCCAGCCTTCCGGCCGAAGGGCCGGTTTTGAGACATACATGTCGATGTGAGTGCTGTTGCCGCCGCGGTAGATCTCCCAAGGGTGGCCGCCTTGCGGTCTGCATCTGTACCATCGCTCGAATGCTTTCGACGATTCAGGGTCGAGCTCCAGGAGCCCCTCATCGCGTCCGTCGGCGTACCTTCGGTAATACTCCTTTCCGGACAAGCTCGATCGATAACCGAGCTTCCGGAAGGTGGCGGGGTTTGCTTGGTATGCTTCCCGGCAGTATTCAAAAAACCTTTTGAGCGTCATCGAACGGAGCGGCTCGGGAGGAGCTTTTCTCAGGATTTCCAGGATCTCTTTCGTCTCGTTCCTTGATAATTCCGATGCGATAGGCATCCATTGGGGGATCAAAAGGCGGACGTTTCTGCGCTGTATCACGCCCCTGCGGCAGCGCAGGGGGATTTTCTTGAAGAGCAGGGCCTGGGCTTCGATCGGGTCATGAGCCACGGCCTGCTTCCAGAGCGCGATCTCCCTGGCCCAGACGGAAAGACGTCCATCAAGATCGGGGCCGATATCACTCTGGCCCGGGCAGCTGAAAGAATCGAAGTCGGACCCTGAAAAATAATAAGTCCCATCGTATTCCGTAACGTGGAGTCGAATCCATCGGCGCTTCTCTTTGAGGAAGAAAGCCCATTGCTTGTCCCGGCCTTTCCAGACGGGCTTGAATTCCTCAATGCCTTCGATCAGCCTATTGAAGCTTCTATCATTCATCTGGCGTGTGTTGCGGGATAATTGCAACACATTCGGCGGGTCAATTGCAATGATTATGACGGGGCAAAAGCAACGCTATTCGAAAAAGCGTGAAGATATCTAGAACGCCAACCGCTTGATGACCGGCAGGAGCAGGGCCGCGGCCGCGGGCAGCCAGAGGGTGAAGCGCCAGCCGCAGAGGTAGAAGCCCAGGAAGCCCACCAGCAGGCCGAGGACGAAGCCGTTGTTCTCGTGCAGGAGGAGGGCGCGCGCGTCCTTGAGCCGGTCGTAGTTCGACCGGAAGAAGAACCCCGCGTAGGCTCCGGAGGAAAGGACGCAGAGCGCGTAGACCGGGAGGAGCCTGTCGTCGAAGGGGCAACGGCTTGCAAGGAGCCAGACCAGCCCGTATCCAGCAAGATTAAGAGCCAGCAGGGCCTCATCCTTGATCCCCCGGCTGAGCCTCAGGCCCGCGAGTATGCCCGCCATCCAACCCAGGGTGAGCAGGGCATAGGTGGTCCAGGCTGAGGAGAGCCGCCACTCCAAGGACAAGTAGTAGGAGAACTGGAGGGTCGCGAAGAAGAAGCCCCCGACGAATAGGTAGAGTCTCCTCAAAAATAGGTCTTTTTGAGCCATTTGATCGAGCTGCGCAGCACGACGTCCATTTCCCCCATGGATATGGGGCGCTGCGGGTCATCTCTCATCCGGGCTTCGATGTCTGAACGGTCGAGCACCGTGATGTCCGAGCGTCCGGCGGCCTTCAACTCCCGGAGGAGCTCCGCTTTGCCGAAAGGGAGGGAGCGGCCGGCCAATGCGAAGCTCGGCTCCCCGTTGTGCTTGCAGAGCACGAACACCTCCTCGAAGACGTCCAGCAGGGTCGCGGCGATGCGCCTGGAGGTGTCGGCGCCCCGAGCGAAGTCGCCGTTGAGGCACAGGGACACGAGCCCGCCCGGCTGGAGGCGCTCGCGCACGAGCGAGAGGAATTCGCGGCTGTAGAGCAGGGCCACCTGCCTCTGAAGGGGGGCCGCGATGTCCAGCACCACCATGTCCCTGGAGCGGGGGTTCTTGCCCAAGTAATGCTTCGCATCGTCTATGACCAGGGTCCACCGGTTGAGCTCATCCCGGGAGAACGGCTTGGAAAGGAAGCGGGCTCCGGCAGCTGCTACCGCGGGGTCGAGCTCCACGCTGGTCACCCTCCGGGCTCCGGCCAAGGCGCGGTGCGCGGCTTCCAAGGAGCCGCTTCCGACCACGACCGCATCGGCCGGGCGCAGCAGGGAGGCCGGCAGGCCCGCGATGAGGTCGTTGAAATCCGAGAGGGGATCGGCGCCGTAGTGGAGTATCCCGTCCAGGTAGAGCTGCTTGGCGCCGCCGGCTTCCTCCAGTATCTCCACGCGCTGGTAGGCGGTGTCCGCCGTGAAGAGGACGCTCTTGATCTTCTCCTCGCGCGTCATCCCGTAGTAGTATGCCACGCTCGATCGTTCGAGGCGCGGGAACGCCGCCGCATAGGCGGCCACAGCCGCCGCGCATGCCAAGGCGAGCCCCCGGTTGTCGAAGAGGAGGAAGATGAGTATGACCAGCGCGGCTTGGTAGAGCGTCATGAGGGCCGCCGGGTGCACGCGACTGAGCGCGAAGATTATGCCGATCCCGCAGGCGGCGCCGAAGACCTCCAGGCCGTAGAGCCGGGCGAAGGCGGAGCCGTCAGCGCTTCCCAGATCGCGGCCGTTCAGGAGCCTCGGCAGGAGGATGCTGTAGAACGAAGAGACCCAGAACGCGCCAAGGAAGAGGGCCGCGGCCAGCAGCGGGGCGTTCTTCGAGCCCGCCGCCAGGAAGCCGACCAGCCAGCGCAGGGAGAACGGAAGCGTCAGGTGGGTCGCCCACTGGGCCCAGGCGAAGGCCCGCAGGCCCCGCTCATCCAGCTTGTCCGAAAGGAAGTAGCCGGCGGAGAAGCCCGCGAAATAGGCCAGGGCGACCAGCAGGAGGATGAGCTCGGTGCCGAGCAGGACCGCGGAGAGCGTCCGGGTGACGGCGAACTGGAGGATCATCAGGTTGACGCCCGCGATGAAGAGGATGAGGGACTTCCGGTATGGCGGCACCGGCGATATCGTGTAAAATAAGCCCGACGGAGGGCAAGCAAATCCCCCAGACAAGATACTACAAGCCGATCCTCGCCTGCCTCGCCTCCGGGTGCGCCCTGGCGCTCTGCCTTCCCAAGCCCGGGCTCACCTTCCTGGCGTGGTTCGCCCCGGCTTTTCTTCTGGACCGGCTCGCCCAAGCCAAAAGCGTCCGAAAAGCTTTCCTGCTCGGCTGGATCTTCGGCTCGGCCTTCTGCGGGGCGGCTCTGCACTGGATCTACCTGACCTGCCGCTTCGCCGGGGTCAGCGCGCCGGTCTCCGCCCTCGTCCTCATCGCCTTGGCTTCTTTTCTGGGCCTCAATTGGGGTATCTTCGGCGCCCTGACGCGCTTCGTCAAGGAGCGCCTGAGCGCCTGGGCCCTGCCCTGGGTCTATGCCGCGGCCCTTGCGGCCGTCGAATCCATGAGCGCGCGCTTCCTTGACTTCAGGCTGGCTCCGGACCTGCTGGCCTATACCCAGTGGAGGCATCCCATCCTCCTGCAGGGCCTCTCCTGGGCCGGCCCCCACGCGCTGAGCTTCCTGATCCTGCTCTGCGGCGGCGCCCTGCTCGCCGCCTATCGGCGCGAGAGGGGCGCCGCGGTGAACCTCGCCGTTGCCGGGGCCCTGCTCTGCGGGTGGTGCTTCTGGGGCGCGCTTGCGCTCGCCTCCAGGGCCCCCAGGCCTTCGGCCGCGAGCATGCTCCGCGTCGAGATCCTCCAGCCGAACATCGACCAGTACCGCAAGTGGGCCGAAGAGTATGAGGGCGAGATCCGGCGGGTGTTCGACGGCCTGCTCGCCGAACCGCGGAAGGATGCGCCGAGCCTCATCCTATGGCCGGAGTCGGCCCTGCCCGGCTGGCTCGATGAGCCGGAGATTTCCCGATGGGTCTCCTCCTGGCCGCTCAGAACCAGGGCCCCGATGCTCGTGGGAAGCATCACGCGCCTCGGGGAGCGGGAGTACAACTCCGCGGCGCTTTTCGACGAGCGCGGCCGCCCCGCGGGGCTCTACCATAAGCGCCGGCTCGTTCCCTTCGGGGAGTTCGTCCCGCTGAGGCCCCTCCTGGAGCCCTATATCGGCATCCTGGCCCAGCTCGGCAATTTCAGCCCGGGGCCGCTGCGCCAGCCCCTCATCTCCACGCCGCTTGG
The DNA here is from genome assembly GCA_016212885.1 of Elusimicrobiota bacterium. Classification (GTDB taxonomy): domain Bacteria; phylum Elusimicrobiota; class Elusimicrobia; order UBA1565; family UBA1565; genus UBA9639. The sequence goes on from JACRDO010000169.1 coordinate 24,565, forward strand.
GCCGCTTGCGGTCTCGATCTGCTATGAGGCGGCCTTCCCGCGCCTGCTCCAGCTCGACGCCCAGCGCGGGGCGAGGGTGTTCGCGAACCTCACCAACGACGGCTGGTACAAGGACACCTGGGGTCCCCACCAGCATTTCTGGGTGAATGCCTTCCGCGCGGTCGAGAATCGCGCGACGGTCCTGCGGGCCGCGAACACCGGCATCTCCGGGGTCATCGACCCCTACGGGATCGTCCTGGCCAGGAGCGAGCTCATGAAAACCGAGAGGCTGGATTTGACGCTCTCGGCCGACAACGCGTTCCCGGAAGGCTCGTTCTATGCCCGCCACGGCGACTGGTTCGGCGCCCTCTGCATGGCCGCGTCCCTGCTGGCCGTTTGTCTGAGCCTGAAGCGGGACAATCGGCGAAAAATATCTTAAACTGTGCAGCGTGGCCGACCCGCTCTTCCGCGAGACCCAGCAGGCCCTCGAGTCCAACAAGCAGAAGCTTTCGGACATCGGGCGCCTGCTCGGCATCGGCGCCAGGCGCGAGGAGCTCAAGCGCCGCGAAGCCGAGGCCGCGAGCCCAGCCTTCTGGGCGGACTCGCAGAAGGCGCGCAAGCTCTCGAAAGAGCTCAACGATCTCAAGAAAGTCGTCCAGGAATACGGCGACGCGGAGCGCTCCGTCGGCGATTTGACGGCGCATCTGGAGCTTGCGCTGGAGGCCGAGGAGCTCTCGGAGCTCAAAGATGTCCGGGAAGGGCTCGATGCGCTCAACCGGATACTCACGGACCTCGACATGCGGCTCAAGCTCTCCGGTGAGTTCGACGCGAGCGACGCGATCTTCTCCCTGAACGCGGGCGCGGGCGGCACCGAGGCCTGCGATTGGGCCGACATGCTCCTGCGCATGTACAAGCGCTGGGCCGAGAGCAAGGGCTTCGAGTTCGCGGTCACGGACATCCACCAGGGCGAGGAGGTCGGCATCAAGAGCGTAAGCGCGTTCGTGCGCGGCGCCCACGCGTACGGCTACCTCAAGAGCGAGGCCGGGGTGCACCGCTTGGTCCGCATCTCCCCCTTCGATTCCAACAAGCGCCGGCACACCTCTTTCGCCTCCTGCGACGTCCTGCCCGACATCGAGGAGGAGATCGACATCCAGGTCAACGAGGCGGACCTGGAGTGCGACACCTTCCGCGCGGGGGGCCACGGCGGGCAGAACGTCAACAAGGTGGAGACGGCTGTCCGCATCCGCCACATCCCAAGCGGGCTCATCGTCACCTGCCGCATCGAGCGCTCCCAGCACCAGAACCGCATGACGGCCCTGCGCATGCTCAAGGCCAGGCTCTACCAGATCGAGCTGGACAAGAAGCGCTCCGCGGTGGAGAAGCACTACGACGCCAAGGGCGACATCGCTTGGGGACACCAGATCCGCTCCTACGTCCTCATGCCCTACCAGATGGTCAAGGATCTGCGCACCGGATATGAGACCTCGCAGATCCAGGCCGTCATGGACGGGGACCTCGATGCCTTCATCCACGAGTATCTGGCGTGGCTCGCGGCCGGCAAGCCGCCGCGCAAGACCGCCGCGGAACGGGAAGAGTAGCGTTTAGTGAGTCGTGAGCGGGATCAGGGCCATGTCCCGCTTGAGCTGCCCGTCCGGGCCGGCTGAGAACAGCTCCTTATGCTGCACGGTGCGCGCGCTCTCGACGGAGATCTCCCGGCGCCGGCTGAGCGGCAGGCTCTTGAAGGCGAAGTCTCCGTCGGGGATGTACTTGGGCTCGTATTTCGGATGCGAGACCGCCATGTCGTAGCCGTCGGAGCAGGCAGGCAGGACGAGGCGGTAGAGGCCCTGCTTGTCGGTGGCGATGGGGAATCGGGCGCCGCTTCCGGGGTCCGTGAAGACCAGCTCCGCGTCCGGCACGGGCTTGAGCGTCATCAGATCGAAGACCGCGCCGGAGAACCCCCACTCGCGCATCGACGGCGGGGTATGCTCCAGGACGACCGGCTCGTCGAGAGGCTCCTTCTTGGCGGGCGGCGGGGCGTTCTCGACTTTGGCCGGGGCCCGGGGCTTGGGCGCGGGAGGCTTCTCAAAAGGCACGACCAGAGAGATCGAGGAGGGCTGCTGCACGGGGCGCTCCGGCTGCGGCGCGATCTTCACGGAAGGCGGGGGCGGAGCCTCGATCTTGGGCGAGGCCGGCGCGGACTTCTCCGTCCAATAGGCGCTCCCCCGCCAGAGCCCGAAAGCGATCGCTAGGAAAGCCGCGGCTACCGCGACGTTCTTGCCGATGGGCTTGGGCTGCTGGCTCGGGGAAGGCGGGATCACGATCCCGTCCTCGGTCACCTCCTCCCACTCGGTCGGCTCGAGTATCCTGGCCTTCGGGGTGGGAGGCGGGGGCGGAGGCGGCGAGGCCTGCGAAGGGGGGCTCTGCGCGGAGGGACTCTCCTTGGGTGGAGGTTTGCCCTCGCCTTCCTCCTTGGGAGCGAAGGACTTCGGGCGGGTGGGCTTGACGGGCACCGTGAAATCCTTGCCGCAGAAGGGGCAGACGTCGTCGCTTTCCGAAATGGCCTTCGAGCAGTTCGGACAGCGGGTGATCATAGCGTAGATTATAGGGCGCGGGGGTCCGCGCGGCAAGGGCCGGGAGGGTTTGTGCGCTTTCTGCGCTTCGGCCGGTCTCGCCTTCGCTTCGTCTCCTTTCCCTTCTTCTTGGGGGAGGAAATGACCGTCCGCCTGGACATGCCTCCCGCAGCGGCCCGGTCGAGCCTGGCCCTCACGCTGCGCTGCATTACGGAGGGGTGGCGCGGCCCTCGCGACCGCGCAGTTCGTGACCTTCCAGCTTCCGGACAAGGGGACAGCCACGCGGCTGCGCGGCGCCGGGGCCGCTTACTGGCAGCTCGCGGTCGAGGCTGAGGGTCCGGCCTCGGGCTACTGCGCTACCTTCCTGCTTCCCGTCGTCGCGCGGCCGAAGAAGCCGCCACAGGCTTGAGCGAAACTGCCTCAAATTTAGCGATTTGATTAAATTTAGTCTGCCTGCTAAATTTATTTAAATTCGTTGAAAGAAACTTTGTAGTGAATACCAGCGTTCTTTTTGGCGGAGGCTATAAACGAGATTGCAGCAGGTTTATGATTCTTGCCGAGTTGACTTTTTCTCGAGATAGGCAGCAACCGCTTCCGCAATTTCGTCGAGTGGCTTCTCAGGCGTCATCTATCGCTTGCGAACCACGACAGCGGATTCATCGAGCGTCGCCTTGCTTGCCCCCATCCGCACCGACGAAGCTGTGATCGAATCGCCGACGCGCTTGTTGCGTAGCCGATAAATTCCTTCGACCAACAAGCCACGCATCTTACCTATGTCGCCAATTATATCTTGAACCGGAATGTTGACGCCTTGGAGGATCGAATTTCCCACGACGATTACCCCCGTGCCCCCACGGCGCAGAACCCGCTTAAGCGCTGCGAGGAAACGGTCGCAGTCATTGAAATAAGAGGCCGCGTAATTCGCCCAACCACGACCGCCATATTGTCCTTTTTCAGGATTGAGCTTCCGAAGCCGAGCGAGAATCTGCTCAAGCTCGCGATGTTCAAAGCGTAGTGAAACGTGGTCTTTCTCTCGGGCGATCTGCCAGAACGTCCCGAAGTTTCCTTCCTCTAGCGGCCGTTGCCCCTCTGGCGACGAAATGAGACGCAGCCAATAAAGCTGTGGGCGCGTGTTTCGTGCATAGTGGTAGTTGTTGAGGTAGGGAGGTGAGGTGACCATCAGGTTGACGGATCCGTTCTCTAGCCGTTTCTCCCCTGAAAAAAAATTCTCATTGTAGATCTGTCCCCTTCCGGGCTTTCTCCCGCTTGCCTCGCAGCGGAGCCACTCGATATCGGCCCGCATTTGCCGCAGTTTCTCGGCAAGGGTCGCCACAACATCCGCATCCTCGATAAGCGGCTTCCCCGCTCCCGGGCGCGACGAAAGCGACGGCTCATAAGTGTAGTTAGAAAATGACACCATCACCGAGCCGAAAGCCATTCGGAACAGGTCACGCACGCGCTCGTCGTCGAGTCTTGAAATAAACGCAAGCGCGTGTAGTGCCTGGTTTTTGACTTTTGGACTGAAAAAAGGGATACGGGATTGAAACCCTTCGGGCGCCATTTCGCCGGCGGATCGGCCGTTGCGCCACGACCGCGCATCCAACAGCATCCGCTCTATGGCTTTGTCGAGAGTCTCGGTTTTGACGCGAAGAGCCTTAAGCTTTCCCTCCGCGGCGAGGGCCGCATAGGGATTGATTTCGAAACCGACGACGTCGTAACCGCGAATCGCGGACTGAATCAGCGTTGTGCCAACGCCTGCAAATGGATCTAGAACCAAAGCCGGTTTTCGGCCGTCCAGGTAGGTTGCCAAAACCGAATCTACAAAGGCCCCGGAGAAACCCGCAATCCACGGCACCCACCGGTGAACCGGCGCTGTCCGGTTCTCCATAAAAGCAGGGTCCTTGAAAGCCGCCTCGTTTCCATTCGCTTGCAGGTTAATAGGGAAAGCGGGCCGTTTCGGCATCACTTCAACGGTCGGCATAATCAAACTCTCCGAGGCTACTAGATTCCAAGCAGGAATTATAGCACTCTTCATGAAATATAGAGGGATTCTCGCCTGAAGCATTGCTTCAGGCGTTTTCTCCAGGCGCTATTGGCGCGATCCTTTGATACGCCAGGCCCCCAGGGCCCAATAGGTAATACGAGTCAACTTGAAATTAGTTCCCTAAACTTGAGGTGCAAATTTGGCGCCTCAAGTTGCCGCGTACAGGCTTGACGCATCCCGGCCGGCCCTGCTAGACTCGCTGTGACAGGAGGGACCATGAATCAAGCGATTTGGATCCTGGCAGGCGCTCTCGCCCTGCCGGCGCTCCGCGCCTCGGCCCAGGACGAGATGGGGCCCGAGCGCGAGCAGATGGAGGCGAAGGAGGCGGAGGAAGGCAAGGAGCATCCCATGCTCTCCGACCGATTCCTCGACGCGCTGGAGCAGCAGCTCAAGCTCAAAGAGGGCCAGAAGAAGAGGATGCAGGAAGCCCTCGACGCGTCCCGCGAGCCTCTCCAGAAGAAGTTCGATGAGATGCGCGACCTGAAGAGAAAGATGGAGGAAACCGAGCGCAAGCTCCGTTCGATAACGCAGGACCTGCGGGAGAAACTCCGCGCCGCCCTTGACAACGAACAGAAAGAGCGCTTCGACGAGATGATGCTGCGCATGCGCGGGCCGGAGCGCGAGATGGGGCCCCGCGGCAAGCAACCCTTCGGCCGCAAGGGCTTGGGCCAGGAGGAACGCCCCCAGTTCCCGCCGGAGCGCTGGGAGGAGGATCCTGAGCGCGGGCGCAGGCCGCGCGGCTAAGGAGCACACCTCTACCGCGCGGTCCCTGGCTTCCAGAAGCGCCAGGGGCCGCGCGAAGAGCAGCCCAAAGAGCGGCGCCCGTAGGCCGGCGCTTCGTCGCCGCCTAGCGAGAGAAGAACGACTTCGCTAGAACGACGTGCTGACCGGGATGCCCGGCCCCATGGTCGAGGAGAGCGCGACCGACTTGATGTAGGTCCCCTTGGCCGCGGCGGGCTTGATCTTTAAGACCAGGTCGATGACGACCTTGGCGTTCTCCGCGAGCTGCTCGGGGGCGAAGGAGACCTTGCCGATCCCCAGGTGGATGATGCCGTACTCGTCGTTCTTGAACTCCACGCGCCCGCCCTTGAGCTCCTTGACCGCCTTGGCGACCTCGAAAGTCACGGTCCCGCTCTTCGGGTTGGGCATGAGCCCCCGGGGACCGAGGATCTTGCCGAGCTTGGAGAGGTCCTTCATCATGTCCGGCGTGGCCACCAGGACGTCGAAGTCCATGCGCCCCTTGGCGATCTCTTCGGCGAGCTCCGTGGATCCGACGACGTCCGCGCCCGCCTCCTGGGCCTCCTTGAGCTTTTCGCCCTTGCTCACCACGCCCACCCGCCGCGTCTTGCCCGTCCCGTGCGGCAGGATGACGGAGGAGCGGACCATCTGGTCGGACTGCTTGGGGTCGATGCCGAGGCGGACGTGGAGCTCGACGCTCTCGGGGAACTTGGCCGAGGCGCACTTCTTGACCAGCGCAGCGGCCTCGGAGAGCGTGTAGAGCTTGTCCTTCTCGATGTTCTTGACGGCTGCTTCAAGCCTCTTTCCCATGTCGCCCCCCTCAGCCTTCGATCTCGATGCCCATCGAGCGCGCCGTTCCCTTGACCATCTTGACCGCGGCTTCGACCGTGCCGGCGTTGAGATCCGGCATCTTGGCCCTGGCGATCTCTTCGGCCTGCTTGACGGTGATCTTGCCCACCTTGGTCTTGTTCGGCTCGCCGGAGCCCTTCGCGAGCCCGGCCGCCTTCTTGATAAGCGAAGAGACCGGCGGCATCTTCGTGATGAAGGCGAATGACCGGTCCTCGAAGACCGTGATGACGACGGGGATCGTCATCCCCGCCTCCATCTTCCGGGTGCGGTCGTTGAACTGCTTGCAGAAATCCATGATGTTTAAGCCGTGCTGGCCGAGCGCCGGCCCCACGGGCGGGGCGGGGTTCGCGTTCCCCGCCGGGATCTGCAGCTTGATCTGAGTCTTTACTTTCTTGGCCATGACCTGTCTCCTGGACCTGTTGTCGCCCCCCGATTGAACGGCGAGCTCGGTCGTCCCGAATATCCAATCATCGGTCCCGCCGCCGGCGCCGCAGAAGCGAGACGACGGCGCCGGCCAGAACGAACAACAGCAGGACCTTCCAGAACGATACCTGCTCTACGCCGAAGACGACCTTCGTGAAATCGGGCGAGAAGATGCGGGGCCAGAGCCAGCTCACCAGCGCGGAGAGGAGGAGGGTTTTGCCGAAGAGGAGCAGCAGCATGACCGCGACGGCCGCAAGCAGCGTCAGGCCCGCCACCGCCATGCCGATGGGGCCGATCCTCATGGACCGGAAGCGGAACTCTCCTAAAGGCATTCGGGCTCCGATCTCCCTCATCCCAAGGACCGCCGCGCGAGGGCCAGGCTGGCCCCGAGGGTCTTGAGGGGCTCGCCGAGCGCGTGGGAGACCATCCGCGCGCAGCCGATCGCGCAGCCGGCCTCGCACGGCTTGTGGCGATCGTTGCCCTTGAGCTCCCGGGTATCCAGGCGCTGGAGCGGAAAGCGCCAGCCGCGCTGCTGGGCGCACCACTGGGCCTCTCCGGCCGAGTTCACGTACAGGAACTTGAGGCCCGCCAGGCACTTCCAGGGCCGCGAAAAATCGCTCGCAGCCATCTCTTGAAGGTGGGGGCCGTAGAAATTCACTCCATCGAAGACCCCGTATTGGCGGAGCACGCCGATCACCCCGGGCCCGCCGGCTGCGATCCGGCCGCCGGGACCGTGCTGGAGCGAGAACCCGAAGGAGAACGGCAGGCCTTGGAGCTCGCGCCGGAAGGCGTCGTACTCCGCGGCGCTTCGCTTGGAAAGCACGGTCTGGATCTCGACCTTGAACCGCGCCTCCTCGGCGAGCAGGCGGAGCTTGGGGAGCGCTGACTCGAGCGACTTCTCGGACATCGGGCTCGGCCGCACGGAGTCGACGGAGACCTGCATGAAATCCAGGCCCGCGGCGTTGAGGGCGCGGATGTTCGCTCTCGTCAGCAGAAGGCCGTTGGTGATGACCGTGGCGAGGTTCGAGCCCCCGCGCTTGGACTTCGCGCAGGAGACGAGCGCCGGCAGATCCGGGTGCAGCAGAGGCTCGCCGCCGAGGAAGTCGTAGACGAGCGCGCCGAGCCGGTCGAGCGCATCCAAGCGCCGCTTGAGCTCCTCCAGGGGGACGAGGGGCGCTTGCTCGCGGCGCTCGTCGCAGTAGGAGCAGCGCAGGTTGCAGGCGTCCGTCACGATGACCTGGGCGTAGAGCGGCCTGCGGTCGATCACGCGCTTGGAGGCGGTGAGGAGGAAGCGGAGGTCTACGGCCATGCGGCGCCTACAGCTTCTCGACCTGGAGGAAGTCCAGCTCGACGGGGGTCGGCCGGCCGAAGATCGTGACCATAGCCTTCAGCTTCGCCTTGGGCTCGTTGACCTCCTCCACGACGCCGATGAAGTGCCGGAACGGCCCCTCGGTGATGCGGACGTTCTCTCCCTTCTCGAATTGGACGGCCGGCCGCGGCTTGCCGGCGGCCGTGATGTTGGTGAGGTCGATGATCTGGTCGATCTCGGCTTTCGGCAGGGGCCGCGGGCCGGGGTCGCCGAGGAAGCCGGTCACGCCGCTGATGTTCCGGACGGTCCAGTAGGTCTCGTTGTCGATGATCATGTCGAGGAGAAGGTAGCCGGGGAAGAATTTCCTCTTCTTGATGACCTTCTTGTTCTTCTTGACCTCGACGACGTCCTCGGTCGGGATGAACACCTGGAAAACCTTGTTCTGGAGGTTGTCGGAGGCGACCTTCTGCAGGATGAGCCCCCGGACCTTGTCCTCCCAGCCGGACTGAACGTGCACGATGAACCAGCCTCGCTCCATAGATACCCCTACCGGGTGCCGAGCAGCGCCCCGAGAACCAGCGACAGGGCGAAGTCGACCCCGCTGATGAAGATAGAGAGGATCAGAACCAGGACCACCACGACGACCGTGGACCCGACGGCCTGCTGGCGCGAGAGCCAGGTGGATTTCCGGAGTTCGACCCACGCTTCCTTGAAAAACCCGATCGGATTCATGTTCTCACCTAAAACGGCGCGGGGGTGCTAGGACTCGAACCTAGATCAGCGGTTTTGGAGACCGCCGTCCTAGCCGATTGGACGACACCCCCAAATTCGAACGCCTTGCTCCCGAGGCGTCGGGCTATTTGACTTCCTTGTGGACGGTCTGCTTCTTGCAGGCCTTGCAGAATTTCTTGATCTCGAGCTTGTACTGCCTTTTCTTGCCGTGGGAGAAGGCGTAATTCTTGTTCTTGCAGTCGACGCATGCCAGCGTCGTGACGATGCGCTCGCCCATGGCTTACTCGATGATTTCGGCGACGACCCCGGCTCCCACCGTGTGGCCGCCCTCCCGGATCGCGAAACGGAGCCCCTTCTCCATCGCGATCGGCGTGATCAGGGTCACCAGGAAGTCCGCGTTGTCCCCCGGCATCACCATCTCCACCCCCGCCGGA
>JACRDO010000167.1 GCA_016212885.1 Elusimicrobiota bacterium
CGGCATCTTCAGCCAAATCATGGCGTTGATCCAGGGCGCGATCAACACTGTCGGCCAAGTCTCATAGGGGCGCCTGAGTCTTTCTCTGGCATCAAAATTGCTCCACTTCTTGAGACGCGATTGAACCGTCTCAAGGAGGCTCTATGGCCAGGCTCATCTTCAGGGGTGCTCCAGAATGCTTTCGCCTTCTTGGATTTGGTGCTCACCGCCATATTTACGCGCGAAAACCGACAAAGTTTCAAGTCAGTGGATAGCCCTTGACCTTGAAGAAGGCCGAGGCCTTGTCCCGGTTCGGCAGGCCCTGGATGCCGAGGGCCCATTGCGCGGTCTTGACCGAGAGGGCCCCGGAGAAGTCGAAGCGCAGGGATTGGATCTCGGTCTTGGCGATGCGGAAGCACTTCCTGCAGGAAAGGATGGCCGGCGCCTCGTCGGCCGCGTTGAGGAACTCCTCCTTGATTCCCAAGGAGTCCTTGAAGGGGACATTGTTCGGCCAGGAGGCCGGGTCAGTATTCAGATCCCACTCTTGGAAGGCGCCGATGAGGAGGGCCGTGGCCGCCGTGCCGGCCACGCCGAGCTGGTCCGTCGCCATTTCCGCGCGGGTGTCCTCCCCAGCCGTGCGGCAGCCGCGCACGAAGAAGCAGAAGCCGTCCGGAGAAGCCACGAAGGGCCCCACCAGGTAGACCTCGTCCAAGAGGGTCGCGGCGTCCGGGCAGACCAGGAGGTCGCGCAGGGGCCGGCTGCCCCGGCCCGGGGCCGGAGGCTTGGCCTTGAAGTTCTCGTAGCAGAAGGTGCAGAACTGGGCGTCGTCGGCGTTGAGCGCTCGGCACTTGGGGCATTCCATGGCTCGCTCTCATTATACGATTCAAGGCCCGGCCTGGCCTGTGGTATCATTGTCCCATGCTTCGCGGAGGATTATGGCCAATTTCGGGATAGGCATCGAGGACGACGGGATCGGGGTCTGCGCTTTCGACGCTACCGTCGTCATCGTCTGGCCGGTCGCGGCCATCGCCGGCCTCGCGGCTTTCGGAGCCGGGCTCTTCGCGCTCCAGTTCCGCTCCTTCCTCCCGCTTTCCGAGACCATGGCCGCCATCCAGCGGAAGTGGTTCTTCCTCGACGCCTGCTCCGCGGTCCTCTTCATGGGCGAGCGCTTCATCTTCGACATCTTCGGCAACGGGGTCTTCACCTTCTCCGCGGTGCTGGGGACAGAAGGGGCGGTGTTCCTGGGCTTGATGCGCCACTTCTGGGCGCACCGCTCACGCATGGGGATGCTCTTCGTCCTGTTCTGGCTCGGGACCGCCATGTTCGGCGAGAGCTTCTTCATCGCGGACGCCAAGGGCCGCTACATCCTCGACCTGCTGGAGTCTGGCGGCTTCTGCGGCCCAGGGGGCCGCGATTGGGGCCAGAAGCTCGCGGCCCTGGGACTCCAGGACTACTGCGTGGGCCTGGGCCAGATGGAGTTCTTCACGGCCTGGTGGCTGATCTTCTTCTCCTGCGCCTGCGCGCTCTGGCTGCTCTGGAAGCGGACTACGGCGAAGGTCCCTGTATGAATAGGAACGCGATTTTGTCCTTCGCCGCCGCCTGCGGCCTCGGCCTCATGGCCAAGGCCGGGTCCTCGGAGCCGCGCGTCATCCGCATGGCCACCACCACGAGCGTGGAGAACACCGGGCTCCTCAACGTGCTCCTGCCCGCCTTCAAGGCGGGGACCGGCATCGAGGTCCAAGCCGTGGCTGTGGGCACGGGCAAGGCGCTCAAGCTCGCTGAGAACGGGGACGTGGACCTGGTGCTGGCGCACGACCCCGAGGCTGAGGAGGCCTTCGTCAAGAAGGGCTTCGGCCGGGACCGGACCACCTTGTTCCACAACGAGTTCGTGCTCGCGGGCCCGCCCGAGGACCCGGCCGGGGTCCGCGGCGCCAAGGATTTCGCGGACGCCTTCTCCAAGATCGCGGCAAAGGGGAGCGTCTTCATCTCCCGCGGGGACAAGTCCGGCACGCACGCCCGCGAGCTCTCGGTATGGGACAAGGCCGGCATCCGTCCCTCAGGCTCCTGGTACCTCGAGGCCGGGCTGGGCATGGGCCCGGCCCTCGTCATCGCCGGAGAGAAGCGGGCCTACACCCTCTCGGACAGCGCGACCCTCGCGTTCATGGCGGAGAAGACCGGGCTCGCCGCGCTCTTCTCAGGCAAGCCTCCCCTGCGCAACCCCTACTCCATCATCCTCGTGGACCCCAAGGCGAATCCCAAGGCCGCGTTCAGCGGCGCCAAGGCCTTCCTCAAGTGGATGAAGTCCAAGCAGGCCCGGGCCATCGTGGGAAGCTTGAAGAAGGACGGCAGGGAGATCTTCCTCCCAGGGCCCTGAATTGGACTTCATCCTGGAATCCTTTGCCGGAGCCTGGACCCTCCTGGCCGGCCGCGACCCGGAGCTCTTGGCCATCGTCAGGCTCTCGGTCCTCGTGTCGGGCTCCGCGGTCATGGCCTCGGGGCTGGCGGGCCTGCCGCTCGCCTTCGCCCTGGTGTACGGGCGGATGCCGGGCCGCGGGGCCCTGCGCATCGTCTTCGACACGCTCATGTCCCTGCCCAGCGTGGCCGCGGGCCTGCTCCTCTATTCCCTCCTCTGCCGCAAGGGCCTGCTCGGGGGCTGGGGGCTCCTCTATACCCCATGGGCCATGGGGGCCGGCCAGTTCGTGCTCGCGACCCCGATCGCGGTCTCCATGGCCGCCGCTTACCTCGACGGCGCGGACCCGCGCATCCTGCGGACCGCGGCCACCCTGGGCTCGACCCGCCTGGGGGCCATGCTCGCGGTGGCCCGGGAGACCCGGGCCGGCCTGGCGTGCGTGCTTCTGGCCGCCTTCGGCAGGGTCTTCGCCGAGGTCGGGGCGTCCATGATCCTCGGCGGCAACATCCGGCACCATACGCGGAACATCCCGACCGCCATGGCGGCCAAGATCTCCGATGGGGAGTTCTCCTCCGCGCTCGCCCTGGGCCTGATCCTGCTCGCGGTCGCGTTCTCGCTCAGCCTGGCCGGCCGGCGGCTGGGCGCTGGAGGCCGGCGTGCTCTTTGAGCTCAAGGCTGTGCGCAAGCGCTTCGGCGCGAAGCTCGCCTTGGATCTGCCGGAGCTCAAGCTCGAGGAGGGCAAGCCCGTGGTCTTCTACGGCCCCAACGGCTCGGGCAAGACCACGCTCCTCAGCCTTCTGGCCGGGCTCGACGAGCCCACGGAGGGGACCGTCCGCTTCGCGGGCGGCAGGCGCGACGTGACCCTGGTGGAGCAGGACCCCTATCTCTTCAGCACGACCCTGCTCGGCAACGTCGTGCTCGGGCTCCGCTACCGCGGGATATCCGAGCGCGAGGCCGCAGCGGCTGCGAAGCCCTATCTTGAGCGCCTGGGGCTCTGGGACATGCGGGGCCGCGGCTGCGCAGGGTTCTCGGCCGGCGAGAGGCGCAGGGCGGCCCTGGCCCGAGGCATGGCCCTCGGGACCAAGGCGCTGCTGCTCGACGAGCCCATGGCGAACCTGGACCGGGCTTTCGTCGCGGCCACGGAGAAGCTCATCGCCGAGGAGGCGGCCAAGCCCGGCCGGACCGTGCTCATGGCGACCCACGACCTGGCCGCGGCCGTACGCCTGGGCGCGGAGGTGGTCTATCTGAGCGACGGGCGCCTGAGCCCTGTCCCCCTGTGGGGCGGGGTGCGGCAAGCCCTGGGGCCGGGCTTCGGGTTCTTCGTCTCCACCGGGGTCCTGGGGCCGGCCACGGTCTCCATCGACCCGAGGGATGTCCTGCTGTCCTTGAAGCCCATCGACTCGAGCGCCCTCAACTGCGTCCTGGGCAGGATCGCGTCGGCCTCGACCATGGGGCTGGAGGTGGATGTGGTCGTGGACGCGGGCTGGCGCCTGCACGCCTTCATCACGCCGAAGTCCTTCGGCCGGATGGGCCTCAAGCCCGGAGACGAGGTGTACGTCACCTTCAAGGCCACGGCGGTCCGGGTCCTCGAGGAAGGTCAGTGACCCAGGCCGTGGAGCATGGCTAGGGCATGCTCCATGCTCAGGGTGAGCTCGGCCATGTATTCGGTCACGGCCTTGACGCTGCCGGGAAGCGCGTAGATCAGGGTCCTGCCCTTGACCGCGGCCACGGACCTGCTGAGCAGGGCTGAGGGCAGGCGGTCCCCGTGCTTGAGGCGGATGCTGTCCATGACTCCGGGGATGAGCTTGTCCGCGAACCCCTCCACGACCTCGGGGGTGATGTCCCTGAGGCCGATCCCGGTCCCGCCCGTGGTGAAGACGATGTCCGAGCCGGCCTGGACCGCCTTGCGCAGGGCCTTGCCGAGGGCGGCCTTGCTGTCCGGGATGAGCGCGCAATCGAACTCCGGGTGCCACCGCCGGTCCGACAGGAAGGCGGTCAAGAGCTCCCGGACCCTGGGGCCGCTGAGGTCCTCGTAGACGCCGGCGCTGGCGCGGTCGCTCAAGGTGATGACCGCGATGCGCAGGGGCCGGCGCTCGAGCTCGACGCGGTCTCCCGGACGGGCCGTGCCCCCGCGCACGACGCGCGCGAACACGCCCGCCTGGGGCATCACGCATCGGCCCGCTTCGGCGAACACGGAGCAGCCCTGGCCGTGGCATTCCTTGCCGATCTGGGTGACCTCGAGCACGGCGGAGCCCACGAGGACGCGGTCGAGCAGCCCGGCCGAGCCCAGGTCCACGCCGGAGGTGGTGATGTTCTCAGCGAACACGCCCGGCGGGTAGGGCTTGCCGCCCGCGGCTTCGGCTGAGAAGCGGTCGATCTCCTCCTGGGAGAGCAGGCTCACCTGCCGGGGTCCGCGGCCCGCGTGCGCGTCCCCCTCGATGCCTTGCGGCCCGATCCTGACCCGGCGGACCGGAACCTTCTTCGTGCCGGTCTTGGCCGAGACGTTGAGGGAGACGACCTTCCCGGGGCTCACAGGGCCTCGTCGCTCTTGACCTTTTCGATGAGCCGCACGGACTCGATGACCATGCCCTTGTCCGCGGCCTTGCACATGTCGTAGACGCTCAGGAGCGCGGCGCAGACCGCGGTCAGGGCCTCCATCTCGACCCCGGTGGGGCCGATGCACTTGGCGAGGCTGGTGACGCGCACGCCGCCGGCCTCGACCTCGGCTTTGACATCGAGCTTGGTGAGCGCGAGCGGGTGGCACAGGGGGATGAGCTCCGAGGTCTTCTTGCCCGCCTGGATGCCGGCGACCTCCGCGACCGTCAGGACGTCGCCTTTCTTGACCGCGTTGCCGCGGACCAAGGCCGCGGCCGCGGGCGAGAGACGGATGAAGCCCTCGGCCCGGGCGGCCCGGTGCTGGGGCCTCTTGGCTCCGACGTCGACCATCCGGGCCCGGCCTTCGGCGTCCACGTGGGTCAGCTTGGCCATGTCATCCTCCGATGCTGTGGAAGGCGTGGGTGGTGCCCAGGGTGCCCCGTTCGGGCTTGCCCGCCGCGGCGCGCAGCAAGGCCTCGCGGTGGCCCAGAGCCCGGATGTCGAGGGAGAGGTCGTCGAACAGGCAGGGCTTGAGGAGCCCCGTGCTGGTCAGCCGCAGGCGGTTGCATCGCCGGCAGTCGCCTCCCGTTCCGCCGTGCACCACGCCGAAGCGGCCCTCCGAGAGGTCCATCCTGGGGATGAACCTCGGAGTCAGGCCGCGATGAGAACACCAGCGGCTCACGGCTTCGGCGTCAGGCTCGGCCGGGCTCTCGGCGACCACGCAGTTGATCTTGACCGGGGTCAGGCCCGCGGCCAGGGCCGCCTCGATGCCGAAGAAGACCTCCCGCACGTCCCCTCCGCGGGTCAGGTCCCTGAAGCGCTCCGGGTCCACCGTGTCGAGGCTGACGTTGACCCGCCGCAGGCCCGCGGCCTTCAACTCCGCGGCGAAGCGGGGCAGGAGCAGGCCGTTGGTGGTCATGGAGAGGTCCGCGATCTTCGGGATGGAGGAGAGCATGGAGACGAGGACCGGGATCTCCCGCCTGAGCAGGGGCTCTCCGCCCGTCAGGCGGATCTTCCGGATGCCCAGCTCCGCGGCGCAGGCCGCGAAGGCCGCGATCTCCTCGAAGGAGAGGAGCGCCTCCTGTGGCGCCGGCGGAGGGGCCGGCATGGGCCTGCAGTAGGCGCAGGCGAGGTTGCAGCGGTCCGTGACGCTGATGCGCAGGTAGTCGATGCGGCGCTCAAATCGGTCGAACATCGACCAGGTCCCCCTCCTCGAGCGATGCCACACCCACGGGCATGGAGATGACGCCGTCGGCCCCGGCCAGGGACGTGACGTGGGCCGAGCCGTGGTAGGGGACCGCCTCCGCGAGGCCCGCGGGGGTAACGCGGACAGGGATGCGCGCGAGGCGGTCCGCCCTGCTCCGGCGGACCGCCGCGGCCAGGGGGAGGCGGGCTCCGGCCGGCCGCTCGCTCAGGCCCGTCATGCGGGCGAGCAGCTCCTTGACGAGGAACTCGAAGACGATGAAGCAGGACACCGGGTTGCCCGGCATCCCGAAGACGAAGGACGCGCCGCGGCGGCCGAACACGGTCGGCTTGCCGGGCTGGGCCGCGACCTTCTCGAAGAGGAGCTCGAAGCCGGCCTCGCGCAGGGCCCCCGGCACGAGGTCGAAGTCGCCCATGGACACCCCGCCGGTCACGATGAGGACGTCGCACTCGGCCGCGCCCCTGGCAAGGGCCGCGGAGATGGCCGCGGCATCGTCGCGCACGATGCCGTAGGAGCGGGTATCGCACCCGCACTGCGCCGCTTGGCAGAGGGTCTGGATGGAGTTCGTGTCCCGGATCTGCGCGCCGCCGGGCCGCTCGGAGGGGGCCACGATCTCGTCGCCCGTGGCCAGGACCCCCACCACGGGCTTCCTGCTCACGAGGGGCTCCACGCACCCGGCCAAGGCCAGCGAGGAGACGGCCTTGGGGGTGATGCGCGCGCCGGCGGCCACGAGCAGCTGGCCCGGGGAGACGTCCGAACCCTTGCGGCAGATGTTGTCCGCGGTCTTGCGGCCCGAGTGGCGGACCCGGCGGTCCGGGAGGGCCTCGGCTTCCTCGACCACGAAGACGCAGTCCGCGCCTTCGGGGAGCATGGCGCCGGTCATGATCTTCGCGGCCTGTCCCTGGGCGAGGGTCCGGGTCGGAGGGCGGCCCGCAGGGATGGTCTCGACGACCTCGAAGGGGCCGGGGAGGTCCGAGCGCCTGCAGGCGAAGCCGTCCATGGCGGATTTGTCGAAGGGCGGCATGGCCATGTCCGAGACCACGTCCTGGCGGAGCACGCGGCCGAGGGCCAGCGCCAGGGGGACCTTCTCCGCCTCGAGCGGCGCCGCGCTGCGGCGGACGATATCGAGCGCCTCTTCGAATGGGATGGGGCCGCCCTTGCGGCCCGGGAGGGTCCTCGGCATGCCCGCATTATAGCGAATTGGGCCCGAGGCTCCATGACGGCAGAAGGACTCGGTCAGGGACCGCGCGGTCCCCGCTTGGCCGGCCAGCTTTGGTTTTGCGATTCAGCTGCGAATACGGCGCATGGGGTTGGCGCGGAGGATGCTGGAAGTGTATGTTTCGTCTCACAGTTCACCGGACAAGTCTTAAGTCGGTACCTGTAGTGGTTCATGGCCTTTGACAAGGGTTCTCCCGAGAAAGTAGAGTGCCGTGGAGAGGGAAGGCCCCTGGGGGGAGAGGGGCCTTCCGCCCGCGGCCGAAATCGGAGGACCGAGTGGAACTCAACAATGGGAACGGCAGGCGGAAGGTGCCGCCCGATGAACAGTTCGAGGTGTACCTTGAGACCGTCCGGGGTGGGCAGTCCATCGCCGAGATCTTGCGGCGGCATGGCCTGAGCTCGACGGACCTGGTTCGCATCCGCAGCCGGGTGCACGAGTGGGCCCTGGAGGCCCTGAGGCGTGACAGGCGACGGAAAGCTAAGACGGTGCCTCTGGCGCAGTGCGAGCGGCTCGAGCGCGAGCTGGGCAAGGTCAAGGAGACCCTGGTCCAGCAAACCGTGGCGTACCAGTTACTCGAAAAAAAAGTCAATGGGGCCTGACCGGACCGATCCGGTCCGAACACCTGAGCGGGGAACTGAAGATGGCGATCCTGGGCGCGGTCGAGCAGGCTGAGCGGGCGGGTCTGAGCGCAAGCCGGACCTGCAGTGTGCTGCGCATCCGGCGCCAGCGCCTCTACGACTGGCGGGAGGGCATGCCGTTGCAAGCCCTTGGCCCCGGAACGCTGGCAGACCTCAAGACAGAACTCACCGGGAATCGACTCCGCCATTGCCGCGGTAGTGGCGTCATCACGGAAGTAGAAATGGGCGAAACTGCGGTCATTCCCTCTGCGATCGAGAACGGCATATTGGACCTCGGCCGCGGTGATAGAGTGATTCTTCCCCGGAGGCACCCACCCGTAGCGGCCGCCGAGCATGCAAAGGAAATGCGGACGGCATTCATCAATTACCTCGCGACATACCTCCAAGGCATCTTGCTCACTGGTGACTCCCCAGCGCAGGTCCAAATCCACGAGATGGAGACGGCGTGGGAGCAACTCCTGCCGCAACTTGGGGAAAACGAAGCGTACGAGATGATCTCGCTCCGCCTGCATGTCGCGGAACGTGCTGCTAATGAAGACGCGAACGCTTTTCCAGCCAGCCCTCATCTACTCTCACCGAACGGCCATCACAGGCAGCTCGAAGGGATCTTGCGGATGCCTTCGGCCATACCGCTGGCCAAAATCGTCATAGCCACGACCAGGGAACCAACAATGATTTCACATTCAGTGTTGCCTCCCACTCGGCGGGATTTGAATAGGATCTCTGTCTCCCCTGCCAAATATCGTTTCCAGTTCACCCCACTCGCGTCGAATGACATATATCCAGCCTGAAACACGAGAGGCTTTAAATTGGAGAGAATCTTGGGAATCAGATTCGCGGCATTCAGGTCTGCGGATTGCGGCAGCGTGTAATAGGTACCGATAATCTTCCCAGTGGGTTTTTCTCGCCCTTCCAAGAAGAGAATAGTCATCCCGTGGGTGGGAAGATCGACGACATCGTACCATCCTCTTGATCCTTGGAACGTAACGGATGAAGCACCGTTTGGGCGAGTTGTTGGGGCGGGTCTCCCGATTGGAGCGTCTCCAGTGATTGCCGCGGCTTTTGCCGATAATTCAAGCAAGTTCATGGATATTCCCCCTAAAGCACACCCATCGCTTTCACCCAACGAATAGAATGTGGGGATTAGTATATCATTGCTGGTCAGAATTCTGTTCAGCTTATTGGCAGTTAGCAAGTAGGAAACATAAGGGTCGTTATCGTTACCTGAACCCTGCTGCCGGCGATCGCCGGCAGCGCTTCCACCCTCCAACGCGAGTATAATACAACAACGGCGCCGCGTTTCGACGCCTCCGGAGTCCAGTGGATCAGCAGGTATGCGAGTTCAGCTACGCCGCGCCTGCGGCGGGCCATAGCGCCGCAGGCACCGCGTGAGAGGAGCACAGCCTTCACGCGGGGGAGAGATCATCGCCGGGAATCGGGTCAATGCCTTCGAATAAGTCGGCCAGAGGATTGATCTGGCATTCATCGGGGTCGAGCACGGGCGGAGGCCGGCTCCGCGCCGGGGCGGTCATCGGAAGCTCTGCGGGAAGATTCAGATGGGTGAGCAGCCTATGAAGCTCGCTGTCGCGCAGGATGACGGCCACAGGCACAAGCTCCGCGGAGCAATTCCGGCATATAAGCGGCTCGACTTCGAAGATCCGGGCCAAGCACGCGGCTCACGACTTGGCCGCCTTGCTGACCGCTTCTTTCGCCTTGGTCACTACGGCATTTGGTTCGGTAGACAAGCGGCTGCTGGACGAATGGGAACGAATCTTACCCGACGATCCTTCTCAACTGGCTGGCCAAGTACAAAGGCAAGGAGACCAGCTCGAAATCCTTTTCACGCAGCATGCTCGGCGGCTCGGCGTTGAAACGCACGGCGCGACCAACCTTCTTTTCGTCGACGAACAGGCGCAGGGATTTGAGCGTTCCCGCCTTGCCGGCCTTGACCTCGATCGGGATGATCTCCGCGCCCTTGCTGATGACATAGTCCACTTCGGCGGAGGCTCCTCGCCGCTCGCGCGCCCAGTAATGGAGTTCCGGCTCTCGCCAGGGGGCAAGACCGTAGAGCAGATGCTGGCCGACGAATTGTTCGGCATAGGCCCCCTGGGCCACGCTGAAAAAGCCGATGTCGAGGAGGTCTTTCCATTCCAGTCCACTTGCGCCGCAAGCGAGCCCCACATCCAGAAAAAGGACTTTGAAGAAATCTTCGCGCGCCTCGGCGCCCAGCGGAACCCCGTTGGCGGCCGAATGCCTGACCCTATAACAAACCCGCGCCGCTTCCAGCAGATCCAGGGCGCGTTTGACGTCCCTGGAGCGCTCCTCGGCGCCGACGCGCACATGCTTCCATTTCTCGCCGATGTGGCGCGTAATCGCCCGGAAAACCTTGCGGAGGCGTTCGGAATGAGTCCGCGGAGCATATTTGTAGAAATCGTCTTGATACGTGGAGAGGATGGATTGCTTGATGCGCTCAACCTCCAGAAGCGAATGCGTGGCGGCGTAGGTCGCTACTGCTTCCGGCATCCCGCCGACGAAGAAGAATTCTCGCGTGGCCTCCAGGAGCTTCCCATGGATAAATTCCGGGACCTTGCCGCCGAGCGCGTACTTGGAAATCGTCTCAAGAAGACCGGCGTTGCCCTTGGCCTCAAGAAATTCCTCGAAGCTCATGGGGCCAAGGAAGAAGTATTCCACGCGGCCTACGGGCATGGATTGCGGCTCATCGGTGAGCACTGCATCCAAAAGCGAGCCGGCTGCCACGACGGCCAAGCCGGGATATTCCTCATGGAAGTAACGCAATTGTGGAAGAACTAGCGGCGCGGCCTGTATTTCATCCAGGAACAAGAGAACGTCCGTCTCCGGCTTCCTCAGCGGGACATTGAAATGGGTTTCAAGCTGCTGGAGGACGCCGTCAGTGGTCCCTCCGTGAAAAATCTTGGAGAATTCCGGGTTCCGCTCAAAATTGATTTCGACGAAGGCCTTGAATTCTTTCTTCCCGAACTCGCGGACGAGGAACGACTTCCCTACCTGCCTGGCTCCCCGTAGCAGCAAGGGTTTGCGGGGAGTGCGTTTTTTCCATTCGAGTAGTTCGTTGTAGGCGGTGCGCTTCATTGGTGGTTGTATTGTAGCCTATAAATGGCCAAAAGACAAGGCTATTATAGCCAAATATCAGTTGCTCTTCACCCCACGCAGCCGTTGCTTTTATGCCCATGCCGATGGCAGTCTGCGGGAATGGATTTTTGGATTCCGCTTATATTTCCATCAGAAATACACGAAACGCCGATGATGCGGCTTATCCCAAAAAGATTCCTAGGCCAGCTTCTCCACCTTGAAATACGAGTGCGGTTTCCCGGGCTGGTCGGGCGCGAAGAAGCCGCATCGCAGGTCGGCGAATACTCGCTGAAGGATCTTGGCCTCGGTTACCGCATCCGTAAGCGCGCGGTGATAGCGGCCTTCGGGCTGAATGCCCATCGCGGAGGCCACGGTCTCGACGCCGAGTTTGTCCGTGCGGCGGCCGCTCAGAGCCATCCAAGCCATCGCCAATGTCTTCACGTCTATGCATGTCCCGGAGAAGGGGAACGTCAGGCCATAGTGGGCATAAGCCCGGCGTAGGAGCGGGATGTCGAAGTAGTTGCCCCAAGCGGCCAGGCGGACTGTCTTGATGTTCTTGCAGTGGCGCGAGACCCACGTCTCGAATTCGGCCCCGATCTCCTTCCAAAGCGGCTGACCCTCGCACATTTCGGGCGTGATGGACGTGATCCCAGTGATAAAGGGGGTGATAGGCTCTTCCGGCCGGACGAGGCGCTCAAAAGTATCGATGAGCTTGAGCTCCCGGTCCAAGAGGGCCGCGCCGATCTCGATGATGAAGTTGTTCGATTGGACAGCCGGCCTTTCGTCGGCGTCCTCCTGGTTGGATGTCGCTTCCAGGTCGAAGACGACCAACTCGTTATTCAGTTTCATAATCCGTCCTTTGGCTACACCAGAGCCGCAAGCAACTTGTCCGCCGAAACGACCCGGACGCCATTGTTGAACACGTCGACCCCGGATTTCTTGAGCACCTGGTAGCTGAATGGGATGAGGCTGACCGCCCCACGACATCAGCGCCCCCTGGGCCTGGAACTCGAAGGAGCACTCCCGCCGGAAGGGCGCCGCAGCCATGTCCGCGGGCGCAGCGAGCACCTCGAGGGGCGCCATCAGGAGCATGCCGAAAGCGCCCATGACGATGGGCCGGGGGTCCAGATCCTTGGAGAACATCCCATGGGACAGCTGCTGGTAGCCCCGGCCCACGGACTTGGTGAACTCCATGCGGAACTTTCGGCCCCGGCAATCCAGGCCCGTGACAACGGTCGACGACAGCTGGACGCAGATGTCCGAGATGGGCGTTTCTTCTGCGAGGCCGAGGCGCCCGGAGAGCAGGAGTACGGAGGCGGCCAGGGCCGGCCGCAGGGCGCGCGAGATCTTCATCATCCGCCCTCAAGCCGCGCCTCGGCTTCGGGAAGCGTCGCGCGCAGCCGCCGAGCCAAGGTGTGCATGAGCGCCTTCGCGATGCCGGGGTGGGTCGGCAGCAGGTTGTTGAAGTCGTCGGAGGAGATCCTCAGCAGGCGCGATTCCTCCAGCGCCGTCGCGGTCGCGGACCTCGGCTCCTCGTCCACTAGCGCCAGCTCGCCCAGGCATTCCCCCGGCCCGAGCCGGGCCACTTCCTTCCCGCCCGCGCTGACCCCGATGAGGCCCTCGGAGACGAGGTAGAGGGCGTCGCCCTCCTCTCCCTGCTTGAACACCACTTCGCCCGGGAACAGGGTCCGCTCCTGGACGATCTCGGCGAGCCCGGCCAAGTAGTCGGCCGGGACTTCGCGGAAGATGTGCACAACCTTGAGGCGGGAGATGGTGGCGATCAGCTGGCGCAGCTTTTCCATTGCTGAAAGGAAAATGCTTTTTCCCTTCGCCCGTTTTTCGCACCTAATAACCTCTCCAGAGTCGCCCCCCCTCACAGGATACACCCCAACCCTCTCCCTCGCCACCCCCTTGCGCCTCTTCCCCTTTGCCGCTACCCTATA
>JACRDO010000170.1 GCA_016212885.1 Elusimicrobiota bacterium
CGCTGAGCAGCAAGAACCCCAAGGTCATCGCGGTCTCAGTCGCGGCCCAGGTTCTCCGGGAGTGGGGGCTCAAGAAGGGATGAGATTCGGGTCATATCTGCTCGCCGCCGGGCAAGGCCGGAGGGCCGGAGGTCCGAAGGCTTGGCTTGCGCACGAGGGCCTGCCCCTGATCGAGCGCCAGGCCGTTTTCCTGCTCGGCTTCCTTCCGCCCGAGCGCATCGCGGTTTCCATCCAGGAGGGGTGGGGGGAGCGCTGCCGGGCCATCCATCCGGATGTACGCTGGATCCCGGTGGACCCCGAGGCCCCACCTCTGGCGGCCCTCCAGGCCCTGCTTCGCGCGGCTCCGCCGGAGGGCTGGTGCTTCCTTCATCATGTCGACATGCCCGTCTGGGAACGGGCGCTTTTCAAAGAGCTTGAACGAGCGTCTTCCCGCGCGGAGGAGGCGGTCATCCCCATGGTCGCTGGCCGCGGCGGGCATCCGGTCCTGCTTTCGCCGAAGCTCGCGGCCAAGATCGAAGCGCTGGACCCGTCCAAGGACCGCCTGGACCGATGGCTCCGGTCGCGCAAGGCCCTCCGCTTCGAGGTCCCTTTCGCCTGCGCCGTCGAGAACTGGAACGTCGGCGTCTCGAATGTCCACCGATAAGGCCGGCGTCTCCCGGGTCCCTGGCCTCGTCAAGGACCTCGTCAACCAGTTCGAACGTCCGCTCGACTTCTACCGGGAGCTGATTCAGAACGCGATCGATTCCGGCTCAAACCGCGTGGACGTCTCGCTCGAGTACCTGCCTGCGGGCTCGAAGCATCCGGCCGTGTGCGGACTGCCGCCTCCCGGAGAGGAGGGGGGCTGGGCCCTGATCTGCGTCGAGGACGACGGGGAGGGCATGGATGAGCGCATCATCGACGACTACCTCCTCATCCTCTTCCGGTCCACGAAGGAGGGGGACTTAACGAAGATCGGGAAGTTCGGCATCGGCTTCGTCTCGATCTTCGCCATCCATCCCCAGAGGGTCCGCCTGCACACCGCCAGGGGCGGCGAGAGCTGGCGGCTGGATTTCCCCAGCTACGAGAGCTACGACAAATACCGCGTCAAGGCTCTCCGGGAGGGCACCTTGGTCGAGGTGGTAAAGGCGATGGGCCGCAAGGAGTACGACGAGCTGGTCAAGGACTCGCGCAAGGCGATCTCATCCTCGTGCAAGCACTCCGAGGCGCGGATCTACTTCGCGGACCGCTCGGCCAATGGGGGTCCGGCGCTCATCACCGAGCCATTCGACCTCCCGGGAGGGAGCGTCCTCCAATACGAGGAAGAGGGTACCGAGATCGTCCTCGCCTTCTCCTGCGAGGAGCGCCCCTTCTGCGGCTTCTACAACCGGGGCTTGACCCTCAAGGAGACGCAGGAAGCCCTCTTTCCCGGCGTGGCGTTCAAGGCGAAGTCACGCTACATCGAGCACACGCTCACCCGCGACAGCATCATCGAGGACGACAACTACCGCAAGCTCATGAGGACCATGAAGCGCCTCGTGGAGCGCGAACTGCCGGCCCGGCTGCGCACGGACCTCGAGGGCTTCTCGCGGCGCATCGCCCACAGCGCAGCTGAAGGCGAGGCCCCGGAAGCGGTCAAGGCGGAGCGGGAAGAGTGGGCGCGCCGGGCCGACTACCTGAGGTGGCTCACCCTGCATGCCGGCTATTTCTCCGGGTGGGGGCAGGAGAATTGGGCGATCTTCCCGGCCTTGGACGGCCGGGCGCTCTCGTTCTTCGATGCGAGCAAAGCCGCCTCCAGGGCCGGCGGCGGGATCTTCTATGACACCGGGCGCAACACGCTCGTCGAGGAGCTCGAGAGGGGGGGGCACACGGTCCTGGCGGCCGGCGAGTGGATCGCCCTGCTCGCGCTCTGGCTCAGGGCCTGGACCGCACATGTCTCGCAGGCCTACATGCTCCCGAAGCCCCTCGGCGACGACGCCCTACCGCCCGAGACGAGGGAGTTCCTCAAGACCTTGCGCAGGCTCGATTCCCTCTCCGGTGCGAAATACCGGAGCATCCTGGCCGCGGAGTTAAGCTACCCGGGCTCCTGCATCCAGGAGGAGCTGTTCGTCACGCAGAGGAAGCCGGGGGCCTTGAGCCTGGCCTGCGAGCCGGCGCCCTCGTCGCTGCTCTTGCGGCTCCTGCGCCCGCGGCGGCACTGCCTGATCAACGCCGCGCACCCGGCTGCGCTCCGCCTCGCGCGCCTGCACCGGACACGTCCCAGGCTGGCGGCCTTCCTCGGCCTGAAGATGCTGCATCTGGGCGATGGGAGCGCGTCTGCGGCCAAGAGGGGCCCGGCATCGAACCTGTCGGAGAAAACCGAGGCCGGCCTGCTCGAGGCGGCCTCGAAGCTATGACGGAGAAAGACGAATTCCTGATCTCCAAGGGCAGCTTCCTCGTGGACCGCGAGCGCGCCCTCAGCAAGCTGATGCGCTTCCAGATGCCCGACGCGCGCATGTTCCTGCTCCCCTTGGCGCAGGCGGCCGTGGCCTCGGGGGCCCGCCGTCTCTGCGTGTCCCCGCAGGCCGGGGGCATCGAACTTTCGTTCGACGGGTGCCCCTGGCGCGCGCCGGACCTCAAGGATCCCTACGGCTGCCTGTTCGAAGACGACCTCAAGGGAGAGCGCGCCCGGCACCGCGAGCTGGCCGTCGGGCTGCTGTCGGTGATGAGGCTGAAGCCCGAGCACGTCTCCATCGCTTTCAGCGACGGCACAGCGGACCACGCGCTCTACGTCAAAAGCGTCACGGAGGAGCACCTGGAGTCGGATCTCGTGGTCTCGCCGCTCACAGCTGCTTCGGAGCGCTACGGCCAGCGCGTGAGGATGCTCATCTTCGTGAGCATGCCGGGGCCCTTCCAGCGGGAGATCGAGCACCTCGAGCGCGCCTGCCGGCATTGCCCCTGCGCGGTCGAGGTCGACGGCAGGCTCGTGAACCCGATCCCGGACCCCTGCGAGGCGCGCCTGCGCCTGGCCTTCTCGAAAGACGGCATCGAAGGGGAGGCCCTGCTGTCCCCCAGGACACTGGCGCTCTCGCGCGTGGAGCTGCTGACCTACGGGATCCGGGTGGCGGTCGAGCAGATGAAGCTCCCTTCCGTGCAGGTGAGCGCCTGGCTGCGCCACGACGGCTTCCGCAAGAATATCTCGCAGACGGGCATCGTCAAGGACGAGCGCTATGAGGCCGCCGCGGCCCTGCTCAGGCATGAGGCCGAGAAGCTGCTGCTCAACGCCATGAGGGAGGCCGGGCTCCTCTGCAAGGGGGTGGGGCGGGCACTGCGCGACCCGCGCCAGCATGAGCGCTGGATCCCGTGGGAGACGACGGGCCTGGCGGGCTGGCTTTCCGGCGCGCGCGAGCGCATCCTGGCCGACGACTCCATCGAGCGCATGTCGCTCGTGGTCGCGGCCGCGCGGCAGACCTGCCTCTCGCGCAAAGCCGAGCTGTGGAAAGGGGACGGGCTCCTGTCCATGCTCACGCAGGCCCCCTTGTTCTTCGACGTCCACGCCCAGCCGCTGTCGTTGGGCGTCATCGAGGATCAGCGGCGCTGGCTCGGGGGGGTGCCGTTTTTGCCCCACCTCTCCGACCAGGTCTCCGAGGGCCTCGCGGTCCCCTGGGCCGT
This sequence comes from Elusimicrobiota bacterium, assembly GCA_016212885.1. Taxonomy (GTDB): domain Bacteria; phylum Elusimicrobiota; class Elusimicrobia; order UBA1565; family UBA1565; genus UBA9639. The sequence continues at coordinate 3,628 of JACRDO010000170.1, forward strand.
GTCCGCTGCGGACAAGAGGTTCCTCGAGGAGTTCTTCGGCGCGGACGCCCGAAGGCTGGAGTCTTTCCGCGCGGTCTCCTCCTCGGTCGAGCTGGCGCCGGCGCTCGAGGAGACGAACCTGCTCGTGAAAGTCAGCTTCAGGAGCGGCGACATCGTGGGGGAGGCCGGGCTCTCGCTCGCGCCGCATGCGCAGGCCTCGCATATCCGCTGGCTCCAGTCCGGGTATCCGCACGCGGTCACGGTCTGGCCGCTGGGTGGGCTGAGGCTGGAGGCCGTGGTGGACAACCCCGCCATCACGCACGCCCCGCGACCGGGCGACCCCGGGGAGGAAGTGGCCCGGTCCCTGGCCGCGCTGATGGAGGCGGCGCCCTCCGCGTACCGCAAGATCGCATCGGAATACGACCCCTCCCAGAGCACGCCCCGCCAGGCCATGATCCGCGAGCACCTGCTGGACCTGGCGGTGAAATCCTGGGCTCCGGCGCGGGGCGAATGGACCGCGCATGCATGGCTCGATGAGGCCAAGCTCTTCCGCGACGCGCAGGGACGGATGCTCTCGATGGGTGACCTGCGCGAGGCCGCGGCCAGGGGCGAGAAGGCGCTCCTGCACCCGTCGCCCCATCCCGAGAAGCTGAGGGAGATGACCGCAGGCTTCCCGGACCACATCCGCCTCCTCTTCGAGGGATCGGATCTAGCGCGGATCCTGGAGCCCGGCAAGCCCCAGGGCCAGGCAGCCGTACGCCCGGTGAGCGCGAGGCTGGTCGAGGACCCGGCTCTGCGGGGGCCTGAGCAATTCCAGGAGGCGGAGCAGCAGGCCGAAAGGCCTGCGCCGCCCGCCCAAAAGCAGGCGCAAGAGAAAGCCGAAGAACTTGCGCCGGCCCAGCCACCCGCTGTGACCGTTGCGGAGAAGAAGAAAGAACCCTCCTCGGAGGATATCGGCCCCGAGCAGGCCTTCCGGCGCCTTCTGCACGAGCTCTCGGTCCGCAAAGCCTGCCCGCTCTCCCCCAACGAGATCGACGCGGTCGGATTCGTCAACAGCAGGGGCGGGCCGCTGCTGATGGGCTCGCAGGGGCAGGGATGGTCGTTGAACCTCGAGCATCCTCTTGCGCGCAGGGCCGCGGTTGCCGGCAATTTGGAGGAATCCCTGCCCTACCTCGTCTCCATCTTCTACACCGCCATAAACCGCGCGCGGCCGGACATCACGGACCAGCAGGACATAGGGCTGCAGGCGGCCCTGGCCGAGCACCTGCTCGCCGCGGACCAAGGCGAGAAGGCCGACTAAACGACCCTCGGCTTATAGCCGAGGGTCGTTTAGTGCCGATTCTCTGAAGTTCCCTCGTCAGGTAGGACATCTCTTTGATCGGATGCCGCCGCGTTCCATACCAGTGCCGATTCTCTGAAGTTCCCTCGTCAGGTAGGACTCCCTGCGTTGGGGTCAAGTAAATGACTATCTCTGGTGCCGATTCTCTGAAGTTCCCTCGTCAGGTAGGACTCACAACATCGAGAGGCATGCTTGTCGTCGAAGAGCCGACACGAAAACACGCATTTTCGAGCACCCCCACCTCACCTTAATGAGTCAACCTTGAGTTATGGTTCCTCGCGGTGCTTATCCCGACGACGAACATCCCTTCGAGCGGGTTCCTGGCATCGGCTGCGTTCCCACCCGCCCGAAACGCCTGGAATCGAGGAGACTTCAAAGAACCCCGCAATCTTGAGGGCTTTGTGGGCCTCGTGGCACTGAATGCGGTAATCGGTCGCCCTATAGGCTACCGGAACTATTTTAGTAGATCAGGAATTGCCTGTCCACCACTTCGACGGGTTTCCCGTGGCATTCGACAAGATCCTCAACGTCGTCCGTAGCGCGGAGCCGGATCAGCAATACCTGATCCTCATCCTTGGAAATGGCGTCCTGCATGCGCCCTTCAAGCAGGGCCTTGTCGCTGTCTCCCAACTCGCAAAGAAACACCGAGTATTGAAGCGGGTCGCCGTAGTCTCTGGCGATGCGATGCACGCGCCGCCATCGCGCCGGGTCGGAGATGTCATAAGAAAGAATGTAGTAAGAGCGCATGTCAGCGTGTCCGCAGAGGCTTGTATTCGGGGATGTCACCTTCCAGGAATCGCCCCAAGAGGCGGCATTCGACGTCCAAAATCCTCCGGTAGCTGATCCGGTATCCAAAAATCGGATGCGTGATAAGCTCATCCATGCGGCGCTCGTAGCCCGCGATGAAGCGTGCGCGGCCATCTTTGCTCATCAAAACCTCGGCCTCGGCGCAAAGAAAATGATTCTGCCTGATTTCTCCCGTGTTGATGAGCCGAAGCACCAGCGAGTCCACAATGAGCGGGCGGAAAGGCTCCATCAGGTCCAAGGCCAAGGCCGGCCGACCTGCCTCCATCGCATGGTAGAAGCCGAAATACGGATCGAGCCCCACTCCAATCAAGGCGGCGACGAAATCACGTGTCAACAGTGTGTAGCCGAAGGAAAGCAGGGCATTGACTGGGTCGCGCGGCGGGCGTTTGTTGCGGCCGGACATATGGAAGAAGGCGGCGCTTGCGCTTGACCAACCTTGGGAGTCCGGCAGGTCATCGAACGTCTGCTGTCCAGACGCCCCGTCGCCCTTGCGGCCTATCAAAGATGGGAAAGCGTCGAAATAGATTTGGCCGCCTTTGCCTTCGTAGCCGCGCAGGCTGGCCAAGCTGCCGGAACGTGTGCTTTCAGTAGCTACGGCCTTTAGATCATCCAGTTCGTTTGTCGCGCCTTTGAGGTTTCGTCGAATCAGAGTTCGTTGGTTCTCGATCTTTGCCTGGACTATTTCCTTTGCCAGCCGTAGGCAGAGATCGTCGGATTCGAACTTCCGATACTGGGCAACCCGCAGATGCACGTTTTTCGCTATGGGCGCGGCGGCGACGCCGAGCAGTTTGCCCCCCGCTGAGAGGAAGCTCACCGTCCGCTGGGCGGCCAAGAAAAGATGCAGGGCCTCCGTGCTGATCTGTACGTGGCCGAAAAGCGCGGCATGCGCGATGTCCTTGAACGGTATCTCATCGACTTGTTGGCCGTTGGCTTCAACCACGACGCTTTCCCCGCGTTTGGAGATGCGGGCACCCTGAGTAACGACGTAAAGTATCCCGGCGTCGTCCCTTCCCGGGATGATGCGGCGAGGCTCGCCGATGCGCCCGGCAAGCTGGTTGATCTCATCAGGAAGACAAAAGGCGTTGAGGGAGCAGCGGACGCACTTGGGCGAGTCCACAAGAGGCGGGGGGACATCCGATGAGGCGGCATTTTGCGCGCGCCGTATCACGTCCAAAGTGGCGTTCATGATGTCTGGAGTAAAATCAAGACGGACTTTGGTCTTGGAGGCCCGATAGAAGATGTAGCCGAAGTCCGATTGAAGCCCGCTGTCACGAAGCAGAATCCCTTGGGCGCAGATTTGGACCTGGTCGTTGGGCCAAGCAGTTCCCGTCAGAGTCCAAGATTCATGCTTGAATTCCGCCACATCCTTCGGCCCGCCGGAATGCTTGGATTCCACGGGCGCCCAATGACCGCCCTCTTCCTCCACGGCGTCGAGCTTCCCTGTTATGCCGAGCTTCTCGCTTGAGATGGAAAGATTTTTCGTGAAGAAGGTGGGTTGCTCGGCCGCTTCGCTTTCGGGCTCTTTGTTTTTTCGCCGGACTTTTGGCCGGTTGGCATCCGCCTTCTTGTGCTCATATGTCCCCTTGACGGTGTCGGCGCTCTCCCGGAACAGCCCCTGGACGAACTCCAAATGAAAGAGCCTTGGGCAGTAGACGTATTCGTTGAGCATCCTCAGCGGAATTGAAAGGGGCATGCCCGGAATTATGCGGGACTTCCGTTAAGATTTCTTTGCGGACTACTTGGAGAGGAAATCGGCCAAATCGAAGCCGGCGTCCTTGAGTATCCGATGAAAGAGACCTGTCGGCAGATCGCCGGGATGGATGGGAACCACCGTGCGCAAGCGCGTCTTCGGGTGCTGGAGAACGAGATGCGAACCGCTCTGGCGCTTCTCGACGAAGCCTTTGCGCTTGAGGAAATGGACGACTTCCCGGGCGGTCGCCATCCGCTCAAACGGCTATGGCAACCTGGTCCACCTGGACGATCTTGGCGGCCGAATGGGGGAACGGGTCGCCGTCCGCGCGGCAATCCTCGATGTATAGCTTGATCGCCTCAATGAGGCTTTTCTTCGCCCTGCCGGGCGTCTTCCCGGTGCCGTAAACTCCAGCCAAAGACGGTGCATAGGCCCAGCAATCCTTCCCTTCCTGGACGACGACGATGGAATAGTGCAAGGTCATGGCGGCTCCTGACTCTCTTAAGTGTAACAGCGTTTCCGGTCGGAAGCAATAGTAAGACCTTTCCGGACGCGCTGCTTGACTTGGGACCAGAAAATCTTGGATTCATACCAGCGTGTTTTCGGCAACAAAGCGCCGGATGGATCGCGAAAGAATATGGTTTTCTTCGTCGCTGCGGCCTCATCTTCGTCATGCAGCAGAATTCGGCCATCATCCAGGGTCACCGAGTTTTGTTCCGCAGCCGGTTTCTTCCGCACGGCACCTTTGGAAGGAACCAGTTCGCAGATGAATGGCTCGTCGGTGTTCACGGCGGCCAGCATCTTCCCAGAGAAGAATTTCTCGGTTCTCTTTTGAAGCAGAGGAATGAATGAGCCCGGCGCTTGGCCTATCGTGCATACTGCTCTGAACGGCTCCGCGTAATTCGTCCAGAATCGCTTCTGCAGGTTTTGCGCGGCATTGATATCCGCCTGGATGAGGACGGGCTTGTCGGATTCGATGGAGCAGAACAGTTTCCCGCCTTCCATCTGGATGATCTGGCCCGCTTTGACTTCGGCGGGCTTCAACCCATCCTCTTCAAGGCGCTTCAAGAACCAAGGCTTCCTAAGCATGTCCTGGGTGACGACGGCGCATCGACAGCCGGGCGTGCCGGTCCCAGCGTGAAAGCGAGACGTGAAGCCGGCTCCGACCTTACCGACAACAATCCCGAAAAGGCCGGCCTGGCGAGCGATTTCATGAAAGATCGCGCGATGGGCCCATTGCATAAGCTTGGAGTTTTCAAAGCGCGGCCGGTCCGTTCTGAATCGATAGCGGTCGAGGTCCTCGAGCAAGATGATGCTGCAAGGCTTGTATTTCTGTGTGCGCTTCCCATCTTCCGCATAAACGTATCCGAGCGCGGCCATGACAATCGCATCAGCGGCCTTCTTGATTCGATCTTCCTTGAGCGCGTCAATGTGCTTCTGCAGCCGCGCCGCAAAGAGCTTGTTCTTCGCCAGACGGTTGGTTTCTTCGGCTTTTCTCGGATGCGTCGTCCATCGGATGAGAAGCTTCCTCGTTCGTTCAAGATAGTCGATTCCATTCAAAGATATGCCCCATACTCCGTACTGACTGCTTTTCCCTTGTTGGCTTCGTGCCCCGGCTTTGCGCCAGTTCTCCAGTGTTTGGGCGAATTTCCTTTCCCACGAACGATGGATCCTTTCGACTTCTATTCTCCAGGCGGCTGGAGCGAGCTCGGTCTTGGCCTTGGCCGATTTTAGAGTGCTCAAGTCGAAGAGAGATTCCTCCGCTTCCAACAGGGCCTTAAGTTCTTCTAAGCGGCCGGCGCCTTCCTGGCCGGAAAGGCGGATGAGCTTGTTCAACTGTGCTAGGCCGGCCGAAAGCTTGTTCAACTCATCCCGGAGCTTTCCTCGTTGGGACTCGATAGCAGAGTCGGCCTGTTCTCCAGGGAGGGATAGCAGAAAGCTCCGCTCATGGGCCATGAAAAGATCGTCGAAGCCTGCTATAGGGAAGCAAAACTTGCCTTTCGGAGGGGTTGGCTTCATTCGAAACACCGAGCATGCTGCTACCTGCCGCAAGCCAAGGTCAACAGAAAGACATCCCAAGCCCTTGAGTTCTCGAATTTCGCCCGATTTGGCATCCTCTTTGATTCCGATAAGGAACTGCTCTCCTGCAACGGCGCGAGGCGTCTTCTTGAATCCCTTGGTGGATGGGGCGGCGTTGTCCGTCAAGTCCACGGTCAGGTTGATGTAGACCGGGCCGCTGTAAGACCGGAGAGTTTTCTCATCCTTCATCTTCCCGAGCAAATCACGGTCAAGCCTGATGCCGGCGCCGCCCCATTTGCCCTTGAACTCCTCATCCGTGCC
>JACRDO010000168.1 GCA_016212885.1 Elusimicrobiota bacterium
CCCACTCCCAGCTCCTCGGATCGTCCACGGCCTGCAACCCCTCCTTGTCTGACTTGGGTGACCCTTCGGAAGAACCGAGTGCGGGAAAGCCGCTCGCTCGGGTCTGTGAGGGCGAAAGCCAAATGGCTTAGCTACTCGGAAACGGCTTCGACTGCGGGCTGGGAGCCGAGGAGATGCTCTCCTTGCTGGCGCTACAGCGAAGCGAGGACGGCCGCTGGGACGACTACTGGCGGCGCAGGTCGCAGCCCTACGTCCGCGAGCCTCGCAAGAAGGAAGAAGCGCAATGACGCGGATGCCTCGCCTCACCCCCGCCGGCCACCCCCAGACGCCAAGCCGGCGCGCCTGATAGCAGCATAGCACACCGACTTGTCAGGCCCGGGAAAAACGACCGAGATTCGTGTCATGCGCCCAGACAAGACTGGTTCTTTTAGGGAGCGTCGAAAAAAGCTATAATTAAACGTTCGGAAACACCGACGAAAGGATCTTAATGCCATGAAAACCGGAATCCACCCCAGCTATTACGTGGCGCAGGTCGTCTGCGCGTGCGGCAACGCCTTCACGACCCGCGCGACGAAGAAGGTCATCAAGCTCGACATCTGCTCGGGCTGCCATCCTTTCTACACCGGCAAGCAGCGCCTGGTGGACAGGGCGGGCCGCGTGGACCGCTTCCAGAAGCGCTTCGCGAAGACGGGCGGCAAGACCATCGAGCGCGCCAAGGCCGAAGTGAAGCTGAAGAAGCTCGACGCGGTCATGTACCGGAAGGCGGTGCGCAATACGCTTTCGACCGCGCCCACGCAGGCCTCCGATGCCGAAAAGGCCAAGAAGTCGAAGAAGGAGGCCAAGAAGAACGCGGCCCAGAAGCCGGCCAAGCCGTAGCGCTCACGCCCCTGAGGAGCCCGCGCCGTCCATGGCGCGGGCTTTTCCATGCTCCGAAGACACGACGAGATCGAGAAGGAATACCAGGCTCTTGAGGCCGAACTGAGCGGGCCGCAGCCTCCGCCGGAGCGGCTGGCCGGCCTCATGCGCAGGCACTCCGAGCTCTCCCCGGTCGTCGCGCTGATCCGCGATCTGCGCAAGGTCGAAAGCGGCATCTCAGAGGCCGAGGCGGTCCTCTCCGGCCCGGACGGCGACCTCCACGAGCTCGCAGGCGCCGAGAAGGCCGAGCTCGAAGTAAGGCGCAGGAAGCTCTCCGAGGAGCTCCAGCAGGCGCTCCTGCCCAAGGATCCCGACGCGCGCAGGGACGTGTACCTTGAGATCCGCGCGGGGGCCGGCGGGGAGGAGGCGGCGCTCTTCGCCGACGAGCTGGTCAGCATGTACACCCGCTACGCCAAGACCCAGGGCTGGAAGGTCGCCTTGGTGGACTACTCCAAGACGGGCCTCAAGGGCGCCAAGCAGGCCGTCCTGCACGTCCGCGGCAAGGAGGTCTTCTCCTGGCTGAAGTTCGAGGGAGGCGTCCACCGTGTCCAGCGCGTTCCGGTCACGGAGGCCTCCGGCCGCATCCACACCTCGACGGTGACCGTCGCGGCCCTTCCCGAAGCCGAGGAGACCGAGGTCGTCATCGATCTCAAGGACCTCAGGATCGACACCTTCCGGGCCGGGGGCGCCGGGGGCCAGAACGTGAACAAGGTCGAAACGGCGGTCCGCATCACCCACGTCCCCACCGGCCTCGTGGTCGCCTGCCAGGAGGAGCGCTCCCAGGGGCAGAACCGCATGCGGGCGATGTCGATCCTCCGCGCGAAGCTCGCCCGCGCCGCCAAGGAGAGGGCCGAGAGAGAGCAGTCGGCGGACCGGCGCAGGCAGGTGGGCACCGGCGACCGCTCGGAGAAGATACGGACCTACAATTTCCCGCAGAACCGCGTCACCGACCATCGGATCGAACAGTCCTGGCACAACCTTCCGGTCATCATGGAAGGGGGGATCGGCCCCATCCTCGAAGCCTTGCGGAAAGACGAGGTCGAGAGGCTCCTGAAGCCTACCTAACCATGGCCCTGCAGGGGATCAAGACGGCCGGGGAATGGCTTTCGCGCGGGGAAGAGCAGCTGCGCCGCAGCCGCGTCCCGGAGCCTGCCGCCAACGCGGAGCTTCTCCTGGCCCACGTCCTGGGCATGAGCCGGCCCGCAATCAAGGCTTTCCCAAGCCGGATTCTCACGGAGAAGGAGCGCCACCATTTCTGGCATCTGGTCCTTGAGCGGGCCAAGAGGACCCCGCTGGCCTACGTGCTGGGCTTCCAGCCGTTCATGGGATTGGATATCGAGGTCTCCCCCTCGGTCCTGGTGCCCAGGCCCGAAACGGAGCAGCTCGTGGAGGCGGTCCTCGACGCCGTCGAGAAGGAGGGAAAGCGCCCGCTGAACATCCTCGAGATCGGCACAGGCAGCGGCTGCATCAGCGTCGCGCTGGCTTCCCGCCTGCCCCAGGCCGTCCTCTACGCGACGGACATCAGCCAGGCTGCGCTCAGGCTGGCTGAGAAGAACGCGCGCAAGCACCGCGTGGAAGGCCGGATACGCTTCTTGCGGGAGGACATCTTCAAGCCCGATGCCCGTGTCGGCAGCCCCTGGGCGGATGTCCTCGTCACGAACCCTCCTTATGTTCCGACGGAAAAGCTCCGCAGGCTCGAGCCCGAGGTGCTCCAGGAGCCTTTCCTGGCCTTAGACGGGGGCAAGGACGGCCTGCACGCCATAAGGGCGATCATCTCCGGCGCGCCGAGGCTCGTGAAAGCGGGCGGCTGGCTTGCGCTGGAGATCGGCGAAGACCAGGCCCGGGAGGTCGTGGGGCTGATCCGGAGCCTTTCTGCTCAGGGCTGCAGCTTCCCTGAGACGCAGGTCCGCAAGGACCTCCAGAGCAAGGACCGCGTGGTCATGGCCCGGCGAGCTAGAGCCGTGCGGGACGCACCAAAATGTATAGAATAGGCGGCGCCGGACTTCGTCCGACGCCTACGCATCTGCGAGGCAGGAGCTCAAGCGTGAGAGGATGCCGGAACTCGATTCGCTCCGCTCATCCCGGGCCACATGGATAAATTCGTCATCGACGGCGGGCGCAGGCTCAGGGGGGCCGTCGCCGTCAACGGCTCGAAGAATGCGGCCCTGCCGATCCTCATCGCGACGCTTCTGACAGACGAGCCCTGCCTCGTCGACAACGTCCCGAGGCTGAGGGACATCCGGACCACCGTTCGCCTGCTGGAGACTCTCGGCAAGCGCGTCGTCTTCCGGGGAAAGACCGTCATGGTCCTGCCCAACAGGCGCCTGCGCACCCGCGCCCCCTACGAGCTGGTCAAGCAGATGCGCGCCTCCATCCTGGTCCTCGGCCCCCTCCTGGCCCGCTTCGGCCGGGCCCGGGCCGCGCTGCCTGGCGGCTGCGCGATCGGGCTGAGGCCGGTGGACATCCACCTCAAGGGCCTAGCCGCGATGGGCGCGCGGGAGCGCACCGAGCAGGGCGACGTCATACTCGAAGGGGCTTTGAAGCCGGGCCGGATCCGGCTGCGCCTGGCGAGCGTAGGGGCCACGGAGAACCTGATGATGGCGGCCGCCGCGGTCGAAGGGGAGACCGTCATCGAGAACGCGGCCCGCGAGCCCGAGATCGAGGACCTGGGCAGGTTCCTGGCGGCGCTCGGAGCGCGGGTGGCCGGCGCAGGGACGAGCCGCGTGCGCGTGAGAGGCTCGGCCCGCCTGCATGGGGCGCGCCACCGCGTCATCCCGGACCGCATCGAGACCGGCACCTACCTGATCGCCTGCGCCGCGGCGGGGGGCGGCGTGAAGCTCGCAGGGGCCGAACCGAGGCATCTGGGCGCGCTTCTCTCCGCCCTCAAGCGCTCCGGCGCCGAGGTGCATGCGCTCCGTGCCGCTGGGTCGAGCGCGGGCCTGAGCATCCGCATGAAGGGCCGGCCGCGTCCCGTGTCCATACGCACGAGGCCCTTCCCGGGCTTCCCGACCGATCTCCAGGCGCCGTGGATGGCCTATATGAGCCTCGCCAGGGGCCGGAGCACGATCCGCGAGGACATCTTCGAGCGGCGCTTCCTCCATGCGGCCGAGCTCGCGCGCATGGGCGCCGAGGTGGCGGTCTCCGAGCGGGCCGCCGTGGTGACGGGCGTGCCGGAGCTGCGCGGCGCGCCGGTCATGGCTTCCGACATCCGGGCCGGAGCCGCGCTCATCGTCGCGGCCCTGGCCGCGGCCGGGGAAAGCGAGATTCACCGCGTCTACCACATCGACCGCGGCTACGAGCGCATCGAAAGCGTCCTGCGCCGCCTCGGGGCGCGCATGCGCCGCGCCAAGGCCTGAGCGGTGACCCCCTACGAGCAGGCCCTGGAGTTCCTCGATCTCAGGCGCGAGACCGTCTGGGACCTGGGCTTGGGCCGGATCCGGGAAATCGAGGAGCGTCTCGGCAATCCGCACCGGGCCGTACCCTGCGTGCACGTCGCCGGCACCAACGGCAAGGGCTCCTTCTGCGCCCTGCTCGCCTCGGTGCTGAAGGAGGCGGGCTGCCGGACCGGGCTCTACACCTCCCCGCACCTTTGCGATGTCCGGGAGAGGATACAGGTGGACGGTGTCCCGGTCTCGGAGGAGGATTTCGGCCGGGCCATCGCAGCTGTGCGCGAGGCCGAGAGCGAGCCTGCGACCTACTTCGAGGCTCTGACAGCTGCCGCGTTCCGCCATTTTCAGCTGGCTGGAGCGGACATCGCGGTCGTGGAGGCCGGCCTCGGCGGCCGGCTCGACGCGACGAACATCCTGGAAGACCCCCTCTTGACCGTCATCACCTCCATCGGGTTCGACCATGCGGAGCACTTGGGGAGCACCCTTTCCGCCATCGCCGCGGAGAAGGCCGGCATCCTCAAGAGGGGCCCATGCCTCTGCGCCGATGTCCCCGAGGAGGCGCTCGCCGCCATCCGCGGCCGGGCCGCGCAGACCGGCTGCGAGCTCGCGGCCCCGGCGGTCCGGCTGAAGACGATCCGGTCGGATTGGCGGAGGGGGCGCCAGGAGGTGGATGGGCCCTTCGGCAGGGCCAAGCTCAATCTGCTCGGCCGCGCTGCTGCCGCGAACGCGGCCTTGGCAGTTGACGCGGCCGGGATACTGAACAGCCGGGGGCTGAGCATCAGGCCCGAGGCCCTGCGGGCCGGATTCGAGGCCGCGGTCTGGCCGGGCAGATTCCAGGTAATTGACATGGGGCGCTTCTCTCGGGAGTCCTCCGGGAGGACCCTGGTTCTCGACGGGGCCCATAACCCGCAGGCCCTGGAGGCCTTCCTCTCGACTTGGAGCGATTCTCCGTTCGCCCGCAGCCGCGCGGTCTTCATGGTCGGCATGATGAAGGATAAGGACCATGAGTCGATGCTGCGCCTGCTCGCCCCCCACGCCCGCCGTGTCCTGGCCGTGCGGCCGGAGTCCCCGCGCGCCCTGGCCCCCGCCATCCTCGCTGACCGCTTGAAGTCCCTTGGCTGCGAGGCGCTCGGCGCTGCGCAGTCGCCGCAAGAGGCCCTTGAGGCCTGGCTTGAAAGCGGTTATCCGGTTGGCGTCGCCTGCGGCTCGTTCTATCTCGTCGGCGGACTGCTGCGCGCCCTCGCCCCGGACGCGCAAGGAGCGCGGGCCGGATGAAGCGCCTCGCCGTCGGGATGGATATCGGCGGGACCTTCACGAAGCTCGTGGCGGTTTCGGCCGCAGGGCGCCTGCTGGCCCAGGCCCAAGTCCCCACCGAGCCCGCAAGCGGAGTCAATGCGTTCATCTCGCGCGTGAGCGATGCGGTGCGTTCCTTGGAGCGCCCTTTGGGGCGCAAGGCCGACGCCGTGGGCATCGGCGTGGCGGGGGATGTGGACGCGGATGGCGGCCGTCTGCGGTTCGCACCGAATCTGAAGGAATTCGAGGGCTTCCCCTTGAGGGATGCGTTCTCCCGCGGCCTGAAGCGGCCGGCCTGCATGCACAACGACGCGAACACGGCCGCCTGGGGCGGCTACGTGGTCGAATTCAAGCGCGGCGTGGAGAATATGGCCGCCATCACGATGGGCACCGGCATCGGCGGGGGGCTCGTGCTGGGCCGCAGGCTTTTCCTGGGCTCCACCGGTTCCGCCGGGGAGATCGGGCACATGCGCATCATCCCGGGCGGCGCCAGATGCGGCTGCGGCGGGCGAGGTTGCCTGGAGGCCTACGCGGGCCGGCATGCCATCGTCCGGGCCGTCAAGAGGCTCCTGGCTCAGGAGCCGCGCCGCCGCTCGGTCCTGCGCTCTTGCTCCGGCAGGATCGAGCCCTGCGACGCGGCGGAGGCCGCGGCAGCGGGCGACCCTCTGGCCCGGGATGTCTGGGCCATGGTGGGCCGCGCGATGGGGCTGGGAATCTCCAACCTCGTGATGCTTCTGAATCTGGACGCGGTCATCCTCGTCGGCGGCGTTTCGCGGGCGGGCCCGCTCTTCATCGGCGAGATACAAAAGTCCCTCCGCCGAAATCCCTTCCGGACTCCCTGCAGGCACGTCCGCGTGCGCCTCGGCAGGACAAGCCATCTCGGCGCGCTCGGCGCGGGGCTCCTCTCCCTTGAGGGCTAATTTATTCTTCGCCTCCTTCCTGGCCTCGGGAGGGTGGGGGGCTCTTTGGGCGCAGACGGAAGGCCGCGCGGTGGAGCCGTCCTCCGCATCCGCGCGGCCCCTGAGCCTGCCTCCGGCCCCGCCCGGCCGCATAGACTTCTCCGCGGACTCGGTCGATTTCGCCGAGAGCGCCGTCGTTTCAACCGCCCCTAACGGGACGCTCCTCAGGATGGAGGGCCATGTGATCCTGAAGGAGTCCACCTGGACGATACGGGCAGGGGAGATACTCGTGGACCTCGACTCGCGGACCGCTGCGATCTCCAATGGGATGGAGATGGACGATGGGACGAGCGTCGTGTATGGCCGCTCAGGCCTCTTCGACCTCGCGGCCCGGGAGGGGAGCCTCAAGGGCGCCCGGGCCGGCTATCCGCCCTGGCGCATCCGCGCCGACGAGGCGGACCTGTTCGCAGACAGGCGCGTCCGCTTCCGCCGTGCGAGGTTCACGAGCTGCGACGAGAAGGATCCCGACTACCATCTCCGCGCTTCGAGCGTCTACTTGAAGCCGAAGAAATACTTGTTGGCTTGGAATCCGGTCTTCTATGTGCGCAGCGTCCCTCTCTTCTACAGCCCGTTCCTTTGGAAGTCCTTGCGCGAGAAGCATCTTATCCGCGCGCGGGTCAATCCGGGCTACGACCGGCGCAACGGCGCATTCGCGCGCACCACCACCCTTTTCGACATCGCTCCTTCGCTTTACGGCAAGCTGTACCTGGACTACTACGGCGCGCAGGGGCCCGGCGTCGGGTCGGAGCTCCAGTACCACGCCTCGGAGGAGGGCCGCGGCGCGCTCTACGGCTACCGGATCCGGGAGAATCATTCCGGCCAGGAGCGCTGGGCCGTGTTCGGGGACTCCTACCGCACGATCCGCTCGAGCTACGCCTTCCAGGCCCGGCTTCAGGCCCAGTCGGACGCCGAATTCAACAACCACTACGCGCGTTCGAACGCCTTCCGCCTGACGCCGGAGCTCGTCAACGGGGCCGCCTTCGTGCGGCGCACCTCCCTGGCCACCACCCGGATCTCGTACTCCCGCCTTGACCGGCAGGACCCCGCTTTCGCGCAGACCCGGTTCATCCGCGAGTCGGAGAGCATGCCGCGCGTCGAATTCCAGACCGCGCCGCTCGCCTTGCGCGGCTCGAGCTGGCTGACGACGATCAACCTCTTCGCGGACAACCGCTTCGAGAGGCCGCGGGAATTCCTGCAGCGCTCGGCCGGAGCTTGCGCGGAAACGACGCGCGTGCTGCGCATCGTCCGCGGCCTGAGCCTGACGCCGTATCTGGGCGTCGGCGAAACCTACGAGAGCCGCCGCGACGATGCGACGAGCGCCGGCTCGATCCGCACTTTTCAGGACGCTTTCGTGGGGCACTATCAGCTCGGAGGGGACCTGCGGCTGAATTCGCGCTTCGGCTACTGGGACGCCCAGTACGCCCTCAACCGGAGGCTGAAGCCCGGCACTCTGCAGGACGACGCGGGAGCGCTCGACCGGGGGGTCGAGCGGAACCTGCTGACCCTGCAGGACACCTTGTTTCCGCGGCCCCGCGTGGTCCTGCGCTTCGGGACAGGCTACGACTTCCGGCGCCCCAGGAACGAGGCCATGGGATTGCGCAAGCGCGTCCAGCCCTTCTTCGCGGACATAAACTGGTCAGCAGGCGGGGGCTGGCAGTTCTCCGTGCGCGACGACTACCAGCTGGGCGAGGGCCACCGGGCTTTCCTGGCCCAGGCGGACTGGGGCGAACGTACGGGCACGTTCGCGGGGTTCGGGATGGTCCATACCTTGGGCCGTCCCGAGAGCTACCTCGCCTCAGCCGCGGCGGGTTGGGCTCCGAGCAGCAGCTCCTGGCGCGTGGAGGGGGCGCTGCGCTTCGACGCGCACGCCGCGGCGGGCGTCCGCTTTGATTCCGTGCAGATGTTCGAGAAGGAGCTCTCCATCGTGAAGGATCTGCACGACTTCCATACCCGCCTGCTCTTGCGAGTGCGGCCCGGAGGCGTGAAGGAGGCGTCTTTCCGCTTTGAGCTGCTCGGGGGGCTCGAGGCGGCCCGCAAGATCGTCAAGAAGGGATGGGAATCCGAGTGGTTCCCCTGGCGCAAGACCCAAAGCGAGGATTTCGACAGCGACTAGCCCCCGCCTCAAGGCCTATGATATAATAGGCCCAAGGGCCTAGATTGATGCGCCCTTTATCCCTTGACAAACCAGGGAGATCTCTTTACACTTGTAATAGGTGATTTCGCCGCGCGCCCTTTTGCCGGGACCATGTCGTCGCCGGCGAGGATGATGTCTCTATTTCGACCGTGACGCCGGCGCCATAGAGGAGCCTGAGGGTGAGGTGGGGGCCATGGATCCTAAGAATATCGACGAATTGAACCTTCCGCGCATCGAGGGGCAGGTCATGCGCAAAGAAGGCGAGGAGAAGAAAGGCGCAGGCTTCCTATTCGGCGTCCTTTCCAAGCTGGGCTTGAAAACGGGCCTCGTGGGCGAGGTGGGCGCCCTCGGCGGGCTGATGGCCACGAACGCGGGCATCGTCGGGCTCGTCCTCGTCGGGACCACGATCGCCGCGGGAACCGGCATGTTCCTGTCTCTTTCCCGTCCGGCCCGGGTTTCGCCCAACGCCAACATGACGGGCATCCTGCCGCAGAGCGATTCCCAGTCGTCCGCGGCCCTGTCGGCCGGAGTCCAGGCCGGCGCGCCTAAAGACGGGACATCGGCCTCCCTGGATTACGTGGCGCAGGCGAACAGGGATGCTTCCGGAGACGGCGCCGGCGCAAAGCCCGGGGAGGGAGCGGCCGCGGATTCGCAAGGCCCGACAGATTCCTCGGTCCAGGACGCGGCCTCGGGCGCAGGGGGTTCGGGCGGCGCAGGCGCCTCAGGCGGGGGCTCGGCTTCCGTGAGGCCGCCTTCGCCCATGCCTGGGGGCCGGCTGGTCAGGGTTCAGGGCATCGGCGCCGGCGGGGGCGGAGGGACAGCGGCCTCTGCAAGCGCCGGCAACAGCATTGCGGGAGCCAATAGAGGAGGGGCGCGCAGCCCGGCGGGTTCCGGTTCCGCCTATCCGCGCTCCAGCGTGAACAGGCCCTTTACAGCGGCCGGCAAGAGGGCCGCCCAGCAGGCGGCGCAGGCCCTCAGGGTGACTCGAGGCAATTTAAAATCCGGCAATGTGAACAGCCCGGGCGCCGGGCTCACATACGACGGAGGCCGCGGCTCGGTCGGGGTGCCTGGGATCGGCGCAGCGCATCCGGTCGAGGGAGCGGGCTTGATCGGCAGCGGGGTATCCAAGGACCCGGGCGTGGCGTCGACCGCCAAGGATATCAAGGATATCTCCAAGGCGCCGAAGATCGACGACGGCAAGAACAAGACGCCGTACCAGAAGTACATCATCGCGGCGATAGCCGCGCTGGCGATCGGCATGATCTGCCTCCTGCTCGCCGGGCACCTGATGAAGCTGGCGCACGCCGGCAACGCGGCGATGCTGCTTCCCGCCCAGATTCTCGCGGGGATCGCGGCCGCAGCCGGCGTCGCGGCCGCGGCCTGCGGAGCCGTCATTTGGACCAAGTACGAGCAGATGGGCCAAGGCCTGATGTTCGTCATGGCCGGAGGCGTGCTGGCCTTCCAGGCCGCCAAGGTGCTGATGGATTCCTTCGCGGGAGAGCATGCCCAGAAGCAGATCGATCAGCAGGTCGCCCAGACGGACAAGGTCGTCGCCGACAAATTGAACGTGCCGGAGACCGGGCCCAAGCCGGGCCTGCCGTCGGAGCAGCTTGAGCCGCTCGCGCCGAAAAACCCGATGGTCGGGTGAGCATGAAGGATGACTCAGCGTCGGAGGTTGACATTATGAGCAACGAGAAGAAATCTGAAAAGGAAGAAGAACGCAAAGGCGGAGGGGTCCCATGGATGAGCCAGAGCGCCGCGGTCGGCGCGCGGCTCTTCGGCGGTTCGCAGGCGATGGGCATCCGGGCGGCGTTCTCCGCCATGATGCAGTCCAAGGCGCTCCTTCTGGCGCTGGCCGCGGGCGCGGCCGGCTACTCGACCTGGGGACTTCTCGATATCCACGGCCGGGGAGGCTTCGGCGTGACGTCCACCAAGCCCGGAGGCACTTTCTTCAGCCCGCAGATGGGCTCGCAGGCCGGCGGCTTGCCCGGGATGGGCGCAGCGGGCTCGTCTTTGGATATGGCTCGCGCAGCCAATCAAGGCGCCTGGGGCGGCGAAGCGGCCAAGGCCGAGCCCTCCGCCGCGGGAGACGCCTCCGCTTCGGCCGATGCGGGCCAGGAAGCCGCGGCGCCCGACGCAGGGGCCATGGCGAACGCCGCGGCTGGGGACCCTGCCGCGGCAGCTGCTGACGCCATGAAAGCCGCCTCCGGCCCCGGCGCTCTCGCGCGCCTCTCCAGCGGATTGGGCGGCTCAGGCTCGGGAGGAGGGACATCCGCATCCATGGCCGCGGCCCCCGCGGCTGGAAGGGGCTCCCAGATCGACCAGCTGGCCAGGGGGCGCGTCCCGGTGCAGAGGACGAATACGCGGGGCAGCGTCCCGGCCAACAACCGCGGGGGACGCATCGGCCCGTCCACCGCCTTGAGGCGGCTGAGCAACATGAACAAGGTCATGAAAGGCGTTGGGGCCACCAACCCGGAGTTCGCGTCCGGAGTGCACACCGGGCAATGGAGCGGCTCGAACCCCGGCGGGGCGGGAGTGGCGGGGCCCTCCCAGTCCGGGGCCGGCACCGGGACAGGCCCCAGCTCCAACGAGGGCGTGGGCCATGGTTCGGCGATCACGGATACCAAGGGGTACAGCTACGACGACAAAGAGATTAAGCCTCCGGATATCACGGAGTCCGGGAACAAGACGCCCTACCAGTTCCTGGTGGACACCGCCACGGTCCTCCTGAATACGGCTGCGGCCCTGACCATGCTGGCGTTCCTGCTGTGGCTTGGGGCGAAGTTCGGCATCCCGCACCTGGCGGCCGCGGCGGCCGTGGTGTCCAAGCTGGCAGCGGCGCTCGCGTTCGCGGCGGCCGCCTGCGGCGCGGCCATCATCGCGACATCCGGGCAATGGCTGCAGGGACTTATCTTCGTCGGAGTCGGCGGGCTCATGGGCCTGCTGGCCTTGAAGTCCGCAGTCGATCCGAAGGCCGCTATCGCCAAGCAGGTTGCCAGGCAGGCGGCGATGAAACTTAGCGCGTACGCGCTCGGGCGTCTGGGCCCGGGCGCTGGGAAGTGGGCCGGGAGGCCGGGAGGCCTGGAGTTCGCGAAAAACCTCGGTCGTTCGATCACCGATGGAATCAAGGACTACATAGACAGGGCCAATAAGGACGCCGACAGGATCGCGGACCGTATGGAAAACGCGCGGGAGGCCATCGAAAAGGCGAAGAAGGAGTTGAAGTAGCGATCACGGCCGCGCGCTGGAAGCCTCGGGCTCCGGACGCATGGAGCCCGAGGCTTCGCGTTTTGGTAGTATTCCCGCAATGGCGACAAGAGCTGAAAAAACAAAAATGAGCCTGGGGAAAGATAGCTCCGAGCGCTGGGCCGCCCTTGACGCGGTGAAGACCGCCGCCGTACTGGTGACCCTGCTCAGCCATATCGTGATTTGGTGGTACGGGGAGAACCAGGGCTCCGGCAACTCCCGATATCGCCTCGATATCCCTCAATCCGTCGCGATCTCCCTCCTGTCTTTTGTGATAGTCCTGATCACGGCATCCGGAGCCATCTTCTATTTCCATCTCAAGAGATTGACGAGTTTTCCGGCGCTCGCCGGGCGCGCGGCGGTTTTTCTCGCCGTAGGCTTCTTCCTGGGGCTCAACCTCAAGCCGTTCGGAATCCTTTGGAATATTTTCGGGTTTTACGCCGTATCTATTGTTCTGATGGCTTTGATGAAGAAGTACGGCGGCGCAACAGCGATGATTGCAGGCACGGCGTCTTGCTTTCTTTTGACGCCGGTCCTGCGCCATCTTCTCGGGGAGTCCGCGGATCACAGCTATCTGGCGGCCGTTCTCGTCGGGGACCCGGAAGGGCGCCTCAGCTACTTCCCCGTTTTCCCCTGGTTTTCGGTTCTGGGAGCGGGATTCTTGACCGGCGATCTCTATGAAAGATCGAAGGGCGCCGGCAAGGAGAAGGCTTTCCGCCGCGCGGCTCTTGCCGTCGGCTCGCTCATCCTGATTGGGCTCCTTCCGTTCCTGCCGCCGCTCGATCTGTCCAATGCTTTTGGAACGACCTCTCGGATTTCGATTTTATATCCGTTATGCTTTGGAGGCGCATTCCTCATCGCGATCGCCTTATTCGATGGATTATTGCGGAACGCGACGCTGTCGGCCTATCATCCGATCAACGCGATCGGCAGGCATTTGCTCGCCGTCTACTTGACGACGCTCCTCACGATGCTCGCGGCCACGAGCGCTCTGAAGAGCGCCGGCGCGTTCCTGACGCTCAACGCCTTGACCCTGGCCGTCGCCTATGCAACAGGCTGCCTGCTGGAGCGCTGGAGGCTCCGGCGCGCGCGCGGACTCAGTGCTGTTTGAAGGCGGCCAAGAACTCCTGGAAGTTCTTCACCGAGCCCTTCTTCCTGCCCTCGCGGTAAAAATAGGCCAAGGCGCCCGCGGTGGCCGCTGAGAGGAGCAGAAGGCCCAAGCCCAGGTACACCGGCCACATGGGGCCGCCGGGCCGCTGCGCCGGCCTGCCTCGGTGCAGGAAGAACGGCGAATAATCGGCGTTTGGATCGTAGATCTGCTGCCCACGCATGCCTCTCTGGTAGAAGGGGAGGAAGCGCGAGTCCAGGGCCGCGGCCCGCTTGATGTCGTCCATCTTGCCCTTGTCGTCGCCGAGCTTCTCCCTGAGGAACGCGCGGATGGCGTAGGCGAAGGCGTTCTTGGGGTCGAGCCTAAGGGCCCGCGTGGCGCTGTCCAGCGCTTCCTTCAGCTTGCCCTGCTTCATCTGGGCCCAGGCCAGGTTGACCCACGCTTCCGGATTCTCCGGATCGAGCGCGATCGAGGCCAGGGCGTCCTTCTCGGCCGCGGCGTAGTTCCCGCTGAGGTTGTAGGCCACGGCCCGGGTCACGTAGAGCAGGGGATTCTTCGGGGCGAGCTTGATCGCCTCGGTCAGGTCCTCTATGGCGCCTTGGTAGTCCCTTGCGCTGATCTTGGCTTTGGCCTTGTCGAGGAGTTCGGCCGCCTTGCGCTGTTCCTCGTCGCCCGGCGCGGCCGTCTCCCCCATCACGGGGACCTTCTTGTCCAGGTTCATCCCGTCATTCGGCAGGGAAGTCTCCGGAGGGGGCTCCTCGCCCGGGGAAGGGGCGCCCTCAGGGCCAAGGGCCTGGGCGTTGACGTCCGCTGCGGCGCGCTTTTCGAATTCTTGAAATCCCGCGGGCTTGTCGGCGCCGGTCAGCATGGAGCCCAGGCTCGGCGAGCCGCCTCCGCTTCCTCTGCTGCCGACTCCCCCCATGGTCTCCAGCATGCCTGAGGGGGACTTGGCCGCGTAGTCGCCCTTCGCGGCCAGGGGGTTGGAGCCCCCCATGCATTTGCCGGTGCGGGGGTCGGTGACGCAGCCGGCTTTGACGTTGGACGCGTCGGGAAGTTTGCTCCCTCCCTTGAAGCCATCTCCGGGGTTGAAAGTGCCTTGGTCCTTGCCAACCGGGGACCCGCTGAAGAACGGAGTGTTCGGCCCCCGCAGGCCCCATCGGGATTTGGAATCATCGTTCTGGAAATTCGGATCGCCTCCTCCTCCTTTGCCGTCCTTGTCGCCCGGCCCCCCGCTCTTGTTGGGGCCGCCGCCTTGGGTGGTATTGAGGAGGGCGAGGGTGTTGGGGCCGCTGCCGGGCGCTGTGCCGGGCACTGTCCCGGGCGCTGTCCCAGGGACTGTCCCAACCGGGGTCCCGGTCTCGGGAATCTCTGCAATGGTGACTCCGACCCCGGACCCGGGAGGCGTTCCAACCGCTGCCCCGGGCGGCGTTCCGGCCCCCGGTGGCTGGTTAAGCACGTGGTCCACCCACACTCCGGCGGCCAGTCCTGTGACAGCACCGACAGCGAGAGGAACGACCAGGGGCGCCGCAAGCCCCGCTGTAGCGATGACAGCGGCTGTCGCCACGGCGACGACCGCAGCGACGGCTACAGCGGTGACTATGGCGACCGCGTGATCGGAAATCCATCCCCAGGGGTCCCAAGCCTGCGCGTACGCCGGAAGAGCGATTTGGACCGCGATAATCAACAGAGTCAAAAAGCAGAAGCGGCGGATCGCTGAAGTAGGCATTTGAATGACCCTATCCGAGCCCCAGGCGCTTGCCGATGCGCTGGGAGAGGAATACCCGGTATTCCTTGAGATCGCGGACTCGCCCCTTCTTCTTCAAAGAGCGATAGTGAACGGTGCCGCCTATGACGAGCACGAAGAGGAGCATGTCCACCAGGATCAGGATGAGCCGCACGGGAAGAGGAGGCCGCTGCGGCGCGTGTCCCCTGTAGAGCAGCAGGTTCGAATGGTCCTCTTTGGGGTCGTAGATGGGCTGGCCATTCTGCCCCCGCTTGAGCAGCGATGCGTAGCGCGCATCGAGCGAGGCCGCGGCCTTGATGTCCTCCATCTTGCCTTTGTTGTCTCCGAGCTTCTCCCGGGCGAAGGCGCGGATCGCGTAGGCCAGCGCGTTCTGCGCATTGAGCTTGAGGACCCGCGATGCGCTCTCAGCGGCCTCCTTGTACTTGCCCTGCTTGAGCTGGGCCCAGGCCAGGCTCTCCCAGGCTTTTTCGTTTTCGCCATTGAGCTCGATCGCCTTCAGCGCGTCCTTCTCAGCCGCCTCGAAGTTGCCGATGAGGTTGTAGCCCATCGCCCGGTACGCGTAGAGTTTGTCGTTCTTGGGGTCGAGCTTGATGGCCCCGGTCAGATCATCGATCGCGCCCTCGAAATCCCGCTCGTTGAGCTTCTGCATGGCCAGATCGAAGAGCTCAGCTGCCCGCTGCTTCTTCTCGCCGGCATCCATGCCCTGGCGGGGCATCAGGGGCACGACGTGGGAATCCATGTCGTCGGGGGGAGGCATGATGGTCAGGGTCCGCGGCGAGGTGCCGTCGGGCAGAACGGTGGGAGAATACTCTCCGGGGCCCCTCGGCCTCGCCGCGGCCTCCGCGCCGTAGCTCGCCGAGCCGCCCCCGCTCGGGGAGCCGTGCGAATCGAAAGCCATGTCGTCCATTCCGGCGCGCGCCGTGTTGTAGCTCCGTTCGTTCTTCCAGCTCTGGCAGACGCCCTCGCTGGAGCCGTCGCAGGCTGTTCCGGCATAGAAGCCGGGGACCTCCAGCCCCTTGACCCCGGGGCCGGAGACGGATACCCAGGATTGCTGCTTGCCGAACGGGGTGTTGTTCTTCGTCTGTTGCGTTCCCCAGCGCTCGCCGGTGGACTTGTTCTGCTCATTCTTAGTGTCCACTCCGCCCGCGTCCGCGTCCCTGGACCACGGATTGAGGATGCTTCCAGACGGCAGAGATCCTCCTCCGCTCGACGTCCCGGACGTGGTCCCGCCGGGCGGCGTTCCAGGGACGGTTCCGCCCGTGACGGTCCCGCCCGTGACGGTTCCGCCAGTGACGGTTCCGCCCGTGACGGTTCCGCCAGTGACGGTCCCGCCCGTGACGGTTCCGCCCGTGACGGTTCCGCCAGTGACGGTCCCGCCAGTGACGGTCCCGCCCGTGACGGTCCCGCCCGTGCCCGTCCCGCTCGGCGCCGCTGAACCTGAAAAAAGAGCGTCGACCCCCACCCCGACGCCCACGGCCGCTACGCCGCCGTATATCAGGGCGGCCCCCAGAGGAGCGCCGAGCCCCGTCGCGCAGAGCGCGACGCCTGCGCCGACCAGCAGGCCTGCGGTTATGGCGGCCGCATGGTCCGCGACGAATTGCCCGACCGCGTTGGCCGCCTGCCCTACGGCATTCCCGACCGCATTGGCCGCCTGCCCGACGGCGTCGGCCACCGGCCCGGCATGGGTGCGGGACGGAATGGAGACTTGGACGGCGAAAATCAGAGCGACAAGCAGACAGACGCGGCGGAGCGTTGAAGTAGGCATACGAGTCACCTCTGCTTTTTGAGAGCACCCATAGTATAGTTCCATTATCCTATTTAGTCAATGTCGCGAAGGTTAGCGTTTGGTAAATGGTTTGGTATGATATCGGGGGGGCGCCATGGAAGAGCCGCTCAAGGACCTTTTCAAGACCCGCTTCAGCGAGCCGGTCGAATCGCTCTCTCCGCTCAGAGGCGACGCATCGAGCCGGAGGCTTTTCCGCATCAAGAGCCGCGGCCGCAGCGTCATCGGCGCCGTGGGGTCCGACCGGCTGGAGAACCGGGCTTTCCTGGAGTTCTCGCGGCATTTCCGGGGCGCGGGCCTCCCGGTTCCGGAAATCTACGCGCAAGACCTGGACAAGGGGATTTATTTGGAAGAGGACCTGGGCGATACGACGCTTTTCGCCTTCCTATCGGAGAAGCGCACGCAGAACGGCTTCCCCGACAGCGTCGTCGAAGCCTATCGCCGGGTCGTGGAGGTCCTTCCCAGGTTCCAGATCGCGGCGGGCAAGGCCTTGGACTACGGGTTCTGCCACCCCCGCGCCAGCTTCGACAAGCAGTCCATGATGTGGGACCTGAACTATTTCAAGTATTATTTCCTCCGGCTGGCCCGGGTGCCTTTCAACGAGCAGGCCCTGGAGGACGATTTCGAGCGCTTCGCGGACTTCCTGCTCGGGGCGGACCGCGATTTCTTCCTCTACCGCGATTTTCAGTCGCGCAACGTCATGCTGAGGGGGGGCTCTCCCTGGTTCATCGACTACCAGGGGGGACGCAGGGGGGCGCTCCAATACGACATCGCGTCGCTTCTCTTCGACGCCAAAGCCGATATTCCCTTCGACGTGCGCCAGGGGCTGCTCGAAGACTACCTCCGCGCCGCCTCCGCGATGACCCGCATCGACCGCGCAGAGTTCCTGAGATATTATCCCGGCTACGTCTACATCCGCATCCTACAGGCGCTCGGGGCCTACGGGCTCAGGGGCTTCTACGAGAGGAAGCCGCATTTCCTGCAGAGCATCCCCTACGCGGTGCGCAACCTGGAGCACCTGCTCCGCACGGCCGAGCTGCCGGTGAAGCTGCCCGAGATGATGCGGGTCTTCAAGCGCCTGGTCGGCTCTTCGGCCCTGCGGCAGTTCGGCGACGCGGAGCTGAGGGTGACGGTGCGCATCCAAAGCTTCTCCTACCGCGGCGGCATGCCGGCCGACGACCGGGGCCACGGCGGCGGCTATGTGTTCGACTGCCGCGGCCTGCCGAACCCCGGCCGATTCGAGCGGTACGCCAAGCTCGACGGCCGGGACGCGGAGGTCGCGGCCTTCCTGGCCAACGAATCAGCGGTCAAGGAGTTCCTGGCCCATGTCGGGGAGCTGATCGAGCGGACCGTGGAAAACTATCAAAGCCGGAACTTCACGGACCTCCTGGCGGCTTTCGGCTGCACCGGAGGCAGGCACCGTTCGGTCTTCTGCGCCGAGCGCCTTGCCGAGCGCCTGCGGGAGAAGGGCATCCTCGTGGAGGTCTCGCACCGGGAGATCGAGAAGCTGGGGGCGGCTGTTTGAAAGCCATGGTCCTCGCGGCCGGGGTGGGCTCCCGGCTGGGCCCCCTGAGCGACGCCTCTCCCAAGGCCTTGCTCGAGGTCAGAGGTGTCCCGATGCTGGAGATCGTCGTCCGCCGCCTCATCAAGGCCGGGGTGGACGGGATCATCGTCAACGTGTTCCACCTGGCGGACAAGATCGAGGAGTTCGTGAAAGCCCGGCGGTCCTTCGGCATCCGCATCGAGCTCTCCAGGGAAACCGAGCTCCTCGACACGGGGGGCGGCCTGAAGAAGGCCGCCTGGTTCTTCGACGACGGCCGGCCCTTCTTCCTGCACAACGCCGATGTGTTCAGCGAGGTCGACCTGGGCGCGATGGTCCGCTTCCACGCCGGGAAGGCCGCGCTCGCCACGCTCGCGGTGCGCGCAAGGGAGAGCGGACGAGGCTTCCTTTTCGACGATAAAGGGAGGCTTTGCGGCTGGCAGTCGATCCCGGAGAACCGCACGCTTTGGGCCCGCGGGCCAATCGAGAATGCGCAGAGGCTGGCTTTCGACGGCATCCACGTGGTTTCGCCCGGCATCTTCGAGAAGATGGCCGAAACGGGCGTCTTCCCCATCCGCCAGGCCTACCTGAGGCTGGCCGGAGAGGGGGAGAATATCTTCGCCTTTCGCACGGACTCGTATTTTTGGAGGGATATCGGCCGGCCTGAAAACCTCCAAGAGCTTCGGCGTTTGGTATAATCCATCGGCGCCGCAGGATTTTTTTCCGTTCAATTTCGAGGAACATCATGGCAGAAGGCATCTGGCTGGTGACGGGCGGGGCCGGGTTCATCGGCTCCCATATCGCGGAGCGTCTTGTCGCTCAGGGCAGGAAGGTCCGGGTCATGGACAACTTCTCCACCGGCAAGGAAGAGCACATCGCCTCGTTCCGGGGACGCATCGATCTGGTCCGGGGAGATATCCGCGACTTGAGGGAATGCCGGAAGGCCCTCCGTGGAGTCGAAATCGTCATCCATCAGGCGGCCATCCGCTCGGTCCCGAAGTCAGTGGACCAGCCCACGGACTCCCATGAGACGAACGCGACCGGGACCCTGAACATGCTCATCGCCTCCGCGGAGGCGAAGGCCAAGCGCTTCGTCTACGCCTCCTCCAGCTCCGCCTACGGCGAAACGGCGCTCTTCCCCCAGAGGGAGGAGCATCCTACGACGCCGGTGAGCCCTTACGCGGCGTCCAAGCTCTGCGGCGAGCACTACTGCAAGTGCTTCACGAAGAACCAGGGGCTCGAGACGGTCTCCCTGAGGTACTTCAACGTCTTCGGTCCGCGCCAGGACCCCGAGTCCCTCTACTCCGCGGTCATCCCGAAGTTCATGGAGCAGGCTTATCTGGGAGAGCCCCTGGAGGTGCACTGGGACGGGCGGCAGTCGCGCGACTTCACTCACATTGCGAACGTGGTGCAGGCCAACCTGCTCTCCGCTGGGACCAGGAAGGGCATCGGCGAAACCTTCAACGTCGCCAACGGCAGGACCTACTCCCTGCTCGACCTCATCCATGTAATCGAAAAGCTCGTCGGGCGCAGGCTTGCGCGCAACCATCATCCCAAGCGCCAGGGCGACGTGCGCAAGACCTACGCCGACATCTCCAAGGCCCGCAGGCTGCTCGGCTATCGCCCGGTCATGAATTTCGAGCAGGGGCTCAAGGACACCTGGGACTATTTCGCCCGGGTCTACTTCAAAAGGGCATGAAGCTGCTCGTCACGGGCGGGCTCGGGTTCATCGGGTCGAATTTCATCCGCCATCACCTCCAAGAGCATCCGGGCGACTCGATCGTGAACCTGGACCTTTGCACCTACGCGGGCAACCCGGCCAACCTGCGGGATGTCGGCCCGCGCCACCGCTGGATCAAGGGCGACATCGCGGACCCGAAAGCCGTGGACAAAGCCATGGCCGGAGCGGAGGCCGTGGTCCATTTCGCGGCGGAAAGCCACGTGGACCGCTCCATCCTGGAGCCCGGCGCTTTTCTGAGGACCAACGTCATCGGCACCCAGGTCCTGCTCGACGCGGCCCTGCGCCGCAGGGTCCGCCGCTTCGTCCACGTGAGCACCGACGAGGTCTACGGCAGCGTGGCGGAAGGGCTCTCCCGCGAAGGCGACGCGCTTAAGCCCAACAGCCCCTATGCGGCCTCCAAGGCCGCCTCGGACCTCCTGGTGCGCTCCTACGTCGCGACCTACGGGCTGAGCGCGCTCATCACGCGCTCCTCGAATAATTTCGGGCCGTACCAGTTCCCTGAAAAGGCCCTGCCGCTCATGATCACGAATTGGCTGGAGGGCAGGCCCTTCCCGCTCTACGGCGACGGCCTCCATGTCCGCGACTGGATCTACGTCTTAGACCATGTGCGCGCCGTGGAACTGGTGCTCCGCAAGGGCCGTTTGGGCGAGATCTACAACATCGGCGGGACATGCTCCTCGGCCAACCGCGACCTCCTCAGGCGCGTGCGCGGGATCATGGGGGTCGGCCCGGAGATGGTCCGTCGGGTACCCGATCGGCCGGGGCATGACCGCCGGTACGCGCTCGATTGCTCGAAGCTGAAGAGGCTGGGCTTTAAGCACAGGCACTCCTTCGAGGGCGCCCTCGAGCGGACCGTGGAGTGGTACCGGGCGAACCCGGGGTGGTGGCGACCTCTGAAGGAACACAAAGGCTATAAGGGCTACTACAAGAGGCAATATCGGGCCATCGTGGAGGCGGGAAGATGATGCAGACTTTGATGAGCGCCAACAACGCCGGGGTCGGGCTCCCTCCGCAGGACCGGAAGGCCGGCTGGATAGAAGTGATCTGCGGGAGCATGTTCTCCGGAAAGAGCCAGGAGCTCATCCGCCGCCTGCGCCTGGCGAACATCGCCCGGCAGAAGGTCCAGACCTTCAACTCGGCGCTCGACGTCCGCTACGGCAAAAGCCACATCATCTCGCACGACCTCTCGAGGGTCCCCTGCCATCCGGTCAGGACCGCCCGGGAGATCCTGACAGCTGTCCTCCCGGACACCCAGGTCGTCGGGATCGACGAGATCCACTTCTTCGGGCCGGAGATCGTCGATGTCTGCGAGACCCTCGCCGACGCGGGCCGCCGCGTCATAGCCGCGGGCTTGGATCAGGACTACCGCGGCCAGCCTTTCGAGGCGACGGCGAGGCTCATGGCCGTGGCCGAGTTCATCACGAAGAACCTCGCGGTCTGCATCGTCTGCGGAGCGCCCGCCAACCGGAGCCAGCGCCTCACGAGCACCCGCAAGCGCATCAGCGTGGGGGCATCCGACAAATACGAGGCGCGCTGCAGAAGGTGCTTTACTAGGTAGCGGGCCGCATATTGCG
Organism: Elusimicrobiota bacterium; assembly: GCA_016212885.1. Classification (GTDB taxonomy): domain Bacteria; phylum Elusimicrobiota; class Elusimicrobia; order UBA1565; family UBA1565; genus UBA9639. The sequence goes on from JACRDO010000168.1 coordinate 21,427, forward strand.
TTGCGCACCCAAACGCCCTTTATTTGGACTACCTTGTGAAGGAGAGAAAACGAGGGAGGGCGCTGATCGCATAGAGGGGCATGTTGAGCATGCTCCCATCCTGTTTTAAGTTGAGGAGGGTGGATCGCAGCAGGAGGGATGGCTGGAATTGGCGGCCGTAAGACGAGAGGCTCTGGCTCTTGGGATTGATCCCCGCTTTGACCTCAAGGGGCCAGACCGCGTCGTTTCTTTCAATGAGGAAATCCACCTCTGCTTTCAGGCCTTCGCTCCTCCAATAATAGAGCTGCTCGTCCCCCATGGCGGCCAATTGCTGGGCCGCGAAATTCTCAACAAAAGCCCCTTTGTAGGTGTGAAACATCGAGGCCCCTTCGATCACCGTTTTTTCATCCAGGCGGGTCATGGCGCCCAATAGGCCCACGTCCAGCAAGAACACCTTGAAGCTTTTCCGGTCCGCAGCGCCTCTCAGCGGCATCTCCGGGCGCGTCACGGCCCAAGACCGGTGGATGAGCCCGGCGTTCTCCAGCCATTGGAGGGCCCCTTCATATTCCCGGGACCGGGCGCTGGGATGGATGGCGTTGAAAACGAACTTTTTGTTTTCCCGGGAGAGATGCGATGGGACCGATTCCCAAATCATCGATATTCTCGGCACGTCCGCCGGAGGGGCGTGCTTGGCGAAATCAAGGGCGTAAGCTTTCAAAATATCGAGGTGGACGGTCCTGACGTCATTGAGGCGGCGGGTCGTGGAAAAAAGGGAGACGGCCTCCGGCATGCCTCCCGTGAAATAATAGAGCTTCAACCAATCCACCAATTCGTCGTGGAAGGGCAGGGGATCATAGGTTTCCACCCCCTCCAATAGTTTCCGCAGCCGGCTTTCGTTCACGGCATCGAGGAATTCAAAAAAGGTCATGGGGTACAAATGAAAGATATTGACTTTTCCAACGGGGAAAGAGGCGGGCTTGGACAGGAGCAGTCCCAGAAGCGACCCGGCTCCGGCCACGTGGTATTCCGGCGCCTCCTCGCAGAAGTATTTCAAAGCGTTCAACGCCTCGTTGCAGGACTGGATTTCGTCGAAAAAAATCAGGTCCCGCCCCGGCCGGATATCGCCCTTGCGAGCCGCGGAGAGGAGCGGCAGGAGACGTTCGGGACGCAGGTCCCGTTGAAAGATGTCCTTGAGGCCAGGATCTTCTTCAAAATTAAAATAAAAGAGCCTTTCATAAGCAGTTTGCCCGAACTGTTTGAGCAAAAAAGTTTTACCGGTTTGACGGGCGCCCTGAAGAAGAAGAGGTTTTCTCCGCTGGGACGCTTTCCACTCCAGAAGCTTTTGAGAAAAATCGCGTTTCATATATTTGGGATTATACGACTTTTTTCTTTTTTTCACAATATTGAACCCCAAAATGTGATTTTTGTCCATTTATTGACCCCAATTACTGGAATTTATTTATGGTTTCAGGAAAACCTGGCTTATTCGAAATGCAATGCAACGCCTCGATCGGATCAGGCGGATTCCGAGGCGCGAAACCTGGGAGGGACCGGGAAATAATACGGGGATGTTAACAAACCTGCCGGAAACTTCTCAAATGACCCTCTTGGCGTCCCTCAGGACATTCAGGATAAACGCGTTGCCGAGCTTTTGCTTCTTCTCGAACTCCTCCTCGGTATAGACAAGCGGTTCCACCGGCAGGTCCGTGAGGGATGTTATCGAATTGATGCGCTCGAAGATTCGTCCTCTAAAGCTGCCTACCACAATCAGGTCTATGTCGCTGCCTTCATGTATGTCGCCTTTCGCAAAGGAGCCGTAAATGTACGCCCTCGATACCTGAGGCATATTCCTGAGGCGGCGCACAAAGCTTTCTAAATCCTTATAAATCTTTTTACGGTTCCCAATATCAACGCTGCATACTTTATGCATTTTTGGGCGTCCTCTTTTTCATAGTAGTCGGCAGGGGCGACTTCGCCATCCAATCCGTTGGGGTACCTTGTGGGAATGTAATAGTTGTCCAGCCATGAAGCCGCCGCTTTCGCTTTCAGGAACCCTTTTTCTTTCCCGATGCACTTGTTGACCAGCAGCTTGGCCGAATGGGACATCTGCGAGGTAAAACCCAGGCTGTACAAGTAGGCCTTGAGGGCTTTTTCTCCCGACTGCTGCGACTGAAAGCAGCTCCATTCGTAATTGCGGGCTTTGAAACTGTCACGGGCAGCCTTTAAATCCGCTTCTGACTGCCTCAACCATCTTCTCGCCTCGTTCTCGCTCCCCATCATTGCCTCCCGCGCGCCGTACCAAGCATCGGGAATCCGTTGGTTTAGTACGTTCCGTCCAAACCTTCCGAACATCGTAGGTTTGGACGTATCGAACCTACGCAGTTTGGAAAGTTCGATACGAACCCACGCCAGGGGCGGACTCCTGCGGGATGATATAAAATAGAGAGGTGGGAGGCGTCTGCGGGGTCGCGAAGGCCTTGTTGAATGGCCGGCGCTACGGCCCCCAGCTCGGCGTCGACGAGTTCCCGGGCACGTCTGCGAGCGGATGCGGGGCGGAGCCGTCGGCGTCCATCACGAAGACCTGCCTGCGCCCGGAGCGCGTGCTCGTGAAGGCGAGGAAGCGGCTGTCCGGGGACCAGGAGGGGTCCTCGTTGGAGCCTTCGCCGTGGGTGAGCTGGATGATGCGCCCCCCCGTCACGTCCACGAGGAAGACGTCCATCTTGTCCTTGGGGTTGGCGCGGCCCGTGAACGCGATCCACTCGCCGCTGGGCGACCAGGCCGGGGAGTCGCACCAGTTCAGGCGGGTCAGGCGCTTGACGCGGCCGGTGGAAAGCTCCTGGACGTGGACCTGCGGGTTGCCGGCCCGGTCCGAGACGAACGCGATCTGCTCGCCGTCGGGGGAGAAGGTCGGCGAGGAATCCACGCCGAAGTGGGAGGTCGCCCGCAAGGCCTTGCCGTCCGCAAGGGTCAGGATGAAGATGTTCGGGTTCTTCTGCGCCGACATCGTGACCGCGATCTTGGCCCCGTCCGGAGAGAAGCCCCCGACCACGTTGAGGCCCTGCCGCTCCGAGACCGCACGCGCGGAGCCCTTCTCCAGGTTGTAGAGGAACAGGTCCGGGTTGCCGCCCTTGTAGCTCGTAAACGCGATCTGCTTGCCGTCGGGGCTGAAGCGCGGGAACAGGGTGAGGGCCTTGTAGCTGGTCGCCCGGCGCGCGTTCTCCCCGTCGTAGTCGGCGAGGTAGAGCTCTTTGGCGCCGGTCTGGTCGTTGATGAAAGCGATCTGGGTGTGCGCGATGCCGGCCCGCCCGGTGAGCTGGCGCACGGCGTCGTCGGCCGCCTTGTGGGCGAGCATCCGCCAGAACCGGGTGTTCTGGCGATAGTAGCGCTCCAGCAGGGCCGCGCCGGAGGCGGTATCCACGATCTTCACGCTGAGGGTCGCGATGTCCTGCGCCTGCGCCGACTTGGCGCTCAGCAGGAACGCGGCCCCCGCGGTCTTCCAGGCCTCGACGGCCCCGGCGCCTTCTCCTGGGAGGTCCGTACCCTCGATGACGTCGAAGTAGCGCGAGCTGAGGAGATCGGAGCGCAGCACCTCGCGAAGCCTGGCCCCGGTCTCGGCGTCATCGGGCCGCTGGGGGTTCTCGGGCGTGAAGGCGCTCAGGCCGATGGCCCGCTTGGCCGAGGCGCGGGCGCCTTCGACTCCGATATAGACTTCGGCCGGGAAGCCCGAGGCGGGCAGGAGCAGGAGCGGCAGGATGAGGCGGAGGATGTTCATCGTTTTGGTTTCGAGGGCGCGGCGGGTTTTTTCATGAGTTTGTCGAGTTCCTTGAGGAGGTTCGGCGCCATCTTGGCCTCGGGGCTCGCCGGGAAATCCTCGGGGATGGACTGCAGGTAGCGCTGGGCCTCCTCCAGGTGCGACTTGAGCTCGATGAGGCACGCCGCGTACTTCAGGCGCGCGGAGGGGGTCAGGTCGCTCTTGGGAAACCGGTCGAGAAGGAGCGCGAACTGGCGCGCGGCCTCCTCGCGCTTCTTCTGCGCGTGGAGCGCCTGCCCGAGGTAGTAGGTCGCGAGGTCCGCCACCTCTCCCTTGGGGTACTTCTGAAGGTAGAGCGCGAAGCCCTGCGCGGCGAGGTCGTACTTCTTCTGGTTGAGCTGGACCACGGCCGAATGGTATATCTGGCTCGGGGCCGGGCCGGTGGCCTGCGCGGCTTTGCGGGCCTCCTCCTCTGCCTTCTTGCGCTCCTCTTCGGCTTTCCGGCGGTTCTCCTCGGCGAGCTTCTGGTTCTCCTTGGAAAGCCTCTCCTCCTCGGCGTGCAGCTCCGCGAGCTTCTTCTGCTGGGCCGTGAGGGTCTCTCCGATCGTCGAGAACTTCGCGCCGAGGGCAGCGCCGAGGTCGTCGAGCTTGGAGGAAAGCTTCGAGTTGCTCTGCTGGGCGTCCTTGATGGTTTCGTTCAGGACGCTGGTCTCCTTGTGCATCTGATCCAGTTTGACGGCCAGGTCCGCCTGGTTGGACTGCATCGTGGAAAGGGATTTCTTCAAGGTGTGGATTTGCGCCGTCAGGGTGTCCATCTGGGCCGAGAGGTCGAGGATGTCCTTCTGCGTGGCGATGCAGCCGGAGAAGACGAAGGCCGCGGCGACGACGAGTCCGGCGCGCCCCGAGCGGGCCCTCATTGGCGGGGCGTCGTGTGGTTGGATGCGGTCTGGGCCCGGATCTTGGTCTCCGCGCGGCGGTTCTTGGCCCAGCACTCCTCGGTCTCCTGGTCGCAGGCCGGGCGCTCCTTTCCAAAGGAGATCGTCCCCACGCTCTTGCCAGGCACGCCGAGGCGCATCAGATAGTCGCGGGTCTCCTTGGCCCGCTTCTGTCCGAGAGCGAGATTGTACTCATTGGTCCCGCGCTGGTCGCAGTGGCCTTCAATGAGGGTTTCGAGGTCCGGATGGGCGCTCAGATATTCGGCGTTCTCCTTGAGCGCCTCCCGCGCGGCGTCGTTGAGCGCGTAGCTGTCGAAATCAAAGTAGATAGCCTTGAGCTCCTGGATGGAGCGGAACTCCTTTCCGCGGATGCGGGCTTCCTCCACGTCCACGTTGGGGGCGGAGGTCGCGAGAGTCTCATCGACATCCGTGCGGATGCCATCGCCCCCGCCGGCTCCCGGCTTCGGCTTGACGATCTTCGGGGTGCAGGCGCTCGCCATGGCGAGCGCCAAGCAGAGCGCCGGCAGGATCCTCAGGGCGCGTGCGCTGAAAATCGCCATGATGAGAAAATATGATACTCATTAATTGTGCAAACAGTCAATATGGACTCTGTGGACCCCTGAGATTTTGCCATAAGGCCCCGCCGGCTGGCAATTACTTCTCAGCCGTGACCGCGAAATCGCAGCCGAAATCGCTCCAGCTCGCGCGCCAGAGGCGGCGCCAGAGCTGCCGCAGGCGGTAGAGGGCCCAGCCCGGCTTGGGGGGGATGAGGCGCCGGTATTCCTCCAGCGGGAGCGCGTCTCTTTTCATTGGAGAGGGCTGGAGCCGCCTCCAGGCTCCCGGGAGCCAGCCGCGGGCCTTCATCCCCATCTTGAAGTGAAAACAGAGGATGGAGATGTCCTTGAATCCAGCCTCCTCCAGGATAAGCGTAAGAGACCGCCGGGAAAAAAAGAAGAGGTGGCCGCCGTGCCTGCTCAGCGCGGCCCGGCCCTCTCTGCGGTAAAGGATCCGGTTGGGAAGGAGATCCACCGGGCCGTTGGGGACGCTCATGACCAGCCGGCCCCCGTCCTTGAGCAGACGCACGGCGGCCCGGAGGGCGGCTTGCGGATCGGATTCGTGCTCAAGGACGTTGTTCATATGCACGCAGTCGAAGGAGGCGTCCGGCCAGGGGGCGAGGGCCACAGGGGCGGAAACGATCTCCACGTTGTTGAGCTCGCGTCCCATGTCCGCGGCTTCCCGGGACAGCTCCAGCCCCGAGACTTTCCAAGCCGAATGGTCCCGCGCCCCGGCGAGCAGGGTTCCTAGGGCGCACCCTACGTCCAGCAGGGCGCCGGATGGCCGGAGCCTCGCCAGGCTCAGGGCAAGGGAGCGTCCCTTGTAGTAATCCTGCCAATACTGCTTGAAGAATCCCTCGAAGTACTGCGCGGGGTAGCAGAGCCCGATCTGCTCCGGGCTTGGCGCCGGGGAATAGAACGCCGCGCCGCAATCCGGGCAGTCGTGGATTTCCAGCTCGCAGTCCGCGTAAAGCAGGACTTTGCACGCGAATCGGGCCGGCCCGCCGAGGCAAAGGGGGCAGGCGCTCACTTCTTCTGCGCGGCGAGGCGGAAGATCATGAGGCTTCCATCGTCGTAGACGACCGGATAGCGCGAAGCGAAGCTGCGGAAAAGGGGGCCGGCGTTGTCCTGGAACGCGCCGATCTTCTCCGTTGCGAAGAACTTGGCCCCGGCCTTAATCTTCTCGTCCACCTGGTCCCCGGCCTCCGAGATCTCCCAGCTCCAGCCTCTGCGATGCAGGTGGAAGAGGAAGACCGAGCTCGCCCGCTGGTTGGCGATGAAGAGGTCGTCGCGGGAGCTTACCTTGTCCGCGGCCTCCTCCGCTTTGAGCAGGGCCGGGTGGCTGATGGAGTACCAGTGCCTGATCCGCATAGCCGCGTGCACCGGCATGGACACGACCAGCAAAGCCAGCCCGGCCCAAGCCCAGCGCCGGAGCTTGGGGCCCGCCAGGGCGGCGCGCTCCCTGAGCCGGCGCAGCCCTTCTCCCATAAACGCGGCGTTCACCGGCACCAGGGGGAGCGAGGTGTACTCGTAGCGGAAGGTGTAGTCGCCCCCGGCGATGAGGTAGGCGCAGATGGAGAGGAACCAGACGGTGAAGAAGGTCAGCTTCCGCTGGAAGACGACGGAGCGCACGCCGAAGAGCATCAGGACCAGGCCGCCGTAGGTGGCCACCAGCTCGGGGAAGCGCGAGATGAACTGGAACTGCACGTAATAGGGCAGCCGGCTGTAGCTGAGGCGGCTTAAGAACTCCCTCGGATAGGAGGGGACCACGTGGGAATCCGTTCCCGTGTAGCGGTACCAGAGGTAGACCCCGAGGGCCACGATGGGGAAGGCCAGCAGGACAGGAGGGTCCGCGAAGGCTTCGCGGCCCAGTTTCTGCCAGGCCAGGTAGGCCATGGGCGCGAGCAGGTAGGCGTAGGGGAGCTTGTGCGAGATGGCCAGGAAGGCGAAGGAGACAGCTGCGAGCCATTCGCCGGGAGGGCGGTCTAGGCCGCAGGCGCGCTCCCAGTGATAGAAAGCGGCGACCGTCGCGAGGAGGGCGAGCGCCTCCGGCTGGACCGTGCGGCCGAAATAGACCTCCAAGGGGATGAAGGAGAAGAGCGCGGCCGAGTAGAAGGCCGATTCGAGTCCGAGCTTCTCCTCGAGGAATCGGAAGATGTAGACGGCGGTCAAGGCCGAGAACAGCGCCGCAAGGAGCCTGCCCCAGAGCGCGCCGAGCTTCAGCGGCCACAGGACCCCGACGAGCCAGGTGTAGAGCGGGAACTCCGTGGCGGCCAGGGGCCGGCTGCCTCCCTGCCAGTCGATGCGGGGATGGAAGAAGTGCAGGCCGTTCTCGCTGTAGTAGCGCGCGATCGACGCGGTGTTGCACTGGCGCTGGTAGTGGTAGTCCAGCATCGGCGAGGAGATGCCCTTGAGGTGGGAGAGCGCCGAGGCCGCCGCGATGAGAGCCAGGCAGAGCCCGCGGCTCAGGCGAAACTGGGGCGGGGAGCTCTCCGGGAGTTCGCTCATTCGCCGAGCACGCGGGTGTAGGCCGCCTCGTAGTTCGCGATCATGTCGGCGAGCTTGAAGTTCTCGAGGACCACCTGCTTGGCGCCCTCTCCCAGGCGCCGGCGCAGGCCCTCGTCGCTCACGAGGTCCTGGAGCGGGACCACGAGGCCCTGGGAGCTCTTCGGCTCGCAGAGCAGGCCGGAAACTCCATCGCGCACCACCTCCGGGATGCCGTCGACTCGCGTCGCGACGACCGGAAGCCCGAGGGCCATCGCCTCGAGGAGCGCGTTCGGAAGGCCCTCCCACAAGGACGGCTGCGCGTAGACGTCGAAGGCGGAGAGCCACGAGGGGATCTCGGCCTGCTCTCCGGCGAAATAGACCGCCCCCTCCAGGCCCAGGGAAAAGGCGATCTTGGCGAGCTCCGCCTTGAGCGGGCCGTCGCCGAGAAGTACGCACTTGACCGGGTAGGAGGCCCGGATCTTCGCGACGGCTTCCAGGAGAAAGACGTGGCCCTTCTGGGCGTCCAGGCGCCCGGCGGAGCCGATGAGCATCTCCCCGGGGCCGACGTCCAGCTCGCGCCTGCGCCGCTCCCGCTCGGCTTTGGAGATCGGCCAGCCCGCGATGTCGACGCCGTTGTAGATGCGGGAGACCTTGCCCTCGGCGTAGCCCATCTTCTCCACCAGGTATTTGCGGGAGGCTTCCGATTCGGCGATGAGGAGGTCGTCGGCCTTCCTCAGCCAGCCGTCGAAGGTCAATGTCCAATCGCTGCGGGTGCGCAGGTTGACGCGCGGGGAGGATATGAGGCGGAACTCGGCGTACCCGAGGCGGCGGACCGCGCGGCAGAGCTGCATGGCCTGGTACATGAAGGCGTGCACGAGGTCGGGCCGCTTCTTGTGTATGAGGAGCGCGAGCTTCTGCAGGTCAGCGATCCCCGCGGTCTTCTTCACCTCGAGGGAGTCCGCCTTCATCCCGGCGCTCTCGAGCAGGCGCGCGTAGTGCCCCTTCGGCTTGAGGCTCACGGCCCCGGCCACCTGGAAGCGGGAAGGGTCGAGCAGGGTCGCGAGGGTGTAGAGGGTCTTCTCGGCGCCGCCGAGGGTCGTGGAGGTGCTGACGAAGAGGATCTTCTTCACCGGGGCTATTGTATATCATTCATGGGGCCGGGGTTGGAAGCGGCAAGGCGGAGGCGAAACGAAGCGGTAAAATGAGGCCGGCTACCCCGCGGGGAAGAGGCGCAGCCGCAGCCCGGCGAAATCATCGTCGAAGGCGAACACGCCGTCCAAGCCGTGGGTCCGCGCCAAAGCGATCGTGGAGCAATCGGTGAAGCTCAATCGCTTGTCTCTGAACTTCTTCATCACTCCCAGCGCCTCTTTGTCCAGGTCCGGGCCCACGTACAGAATCCGGACCAGCCTGCTCGCCGACATCGTCTCCAGGAAGCGCACCGCGGCGTCGAGCCCGATTGTATACCGGAGGCGGGTGGCCGTCTCGTCGAGGATATAGTTGCTGGTGAAAAGGCGGTCCGCCGGGGTCAGGCTCAGGTAGAACTCCCTGGCCGCGGGATGCTGCCGGTCCGAGCGGTCCTCCAGCGCGATGAACGCGCTGGTGTCGATGAAAATCCTCATCCCCTGGTCCCGTAGATGTCCTTGTCGTGGTGCTCGGCCCCGTCCGCGATCCCGCTCTCCCATGCTCCAACCAGGTTGTAGAAGGGATCACGCCGCGGGTCGACTTCGTCTTTCTCGGCGCCGATCCCGAACGTCCTGCGCAGAGCCTCCCGGATCATCTGGGCCATGCTCTTCCCTTCCTTGGCGGCTTGGATCTTTAGAGCCTGGAGCATGTCCTTGGGCAGGCGGATATTGGTGGCGACGTAGTCCATACGATACTATGATACCATGGTATCGCACCGGTGTCAATGGGCTACCGCTTGGCAAGTCTTCATTGCCGGCCCTTTCACGGGCGTTTCTTCGCCGCTCACGGCGGGGGAACGAGAAGTAAGCGGTGGTTGACCCTGGCGTTGACGCCCCGACAAATTTAACCTTATGTCGAACTGTGTATAAATTTATATTTGACACGCAATTTATATCGGTCTATAATAAGTGCGCAATATGACCAATCAACAGAACCCATTCAGGCCTGGCGCCGGGCATCTGCCACCCTATCTGGCAGGCCGCGATAAGGAACAAAAAGATTTCGAATCTCTGCTGCAACAGAAACCCGTTCTTCAAAATGTGGTCCTTACCGGTTTGCGCGGGATAGGCAAAACGGTGCTGATGGAGAGTCTCAAGCCATTAGTTGCTGGAGCCAAGTGGGCTTGGGTCGGCACAGACCTATCGGAAAGCGCATCAATTTCGGAGGCAGCATTCGCTGAACGGTTGCTGACAGATTTGGCGGTCTTCGGAGCGGCGCTAAAGATTCAAACCAAGAAAGTGCGCGCCATCGGCTTTAATGCCCCGACTTCGTCGGGAGAATTGCCCCTCAACTATCAAACGCTGCGTGTTTTATTCGACAGCACGCCAGGGCTGATATCGGACAAACTTCGCGCGGTAATTGAACTCGCGGGCTCTCTCGCTGTGGCCGCCGGCGCGTCCGGAATCATCTTTGCATACGATGAGGCCCAAACGATGTTCGACAATCCTGACGAGAAGCAATATCCCCTGGCGCTCCTCTTGGACGTTTTCCAGTCTGTCCAGCGAAAGGGCATACAGGCGATGCTCGTCCTAACAGGATTGCCAACATTGTTTCCAAAGCTCGTGCAAGCTCGCACCTTCGCCGAGAGAATGTTCAGAGTAATTGAGCTCCGGCCGCTTTCGCAGCAGGAAGCTGAAAAGGCCATTCGAGAACCGTTTAAGTCGAAGACCGTGCCCGAGGAGTTCCACTTCTCCAAATCAGTCGTGGAGCTCATCGCCGCCACATCGGCAGGATATCCATACTTCATCCAATTCATCGGCAAAGAGGTGTTTGACGTGCTGGGAGCACAGCCGGACCGGACGAAATTCGTCGTTCCTATTCATGAGATTGTTAAGAAGCTGGACCAAGAGTTTTTTGCAGGCCGGTGGGCGCGAGTCACGGACCGGCAACGGGATTTGATAAGGGTCATCGCGCGGCTCCCTACCGCGAATGATGAGTTCACGGTTCAGGAGATATCAGAGAAGTCGCGGGACATGAAAGACACAATCAAGTCCTTCAAGCAAAGCCAGATCGTTCAAATGCTTGCAGTGCTCACAGAACGAGGCCTCGTGTACAAGGACCGCCATGGGAAATATTTCTTTGCAGCCCCGCTGTTCGCCGATTTTGTCAATCGGCTCGGCGATTGAGGCGTCTTGCTGCGGCTACCCCGCGGGGAATGGGTCTTTCCAAGGGCTACGCTTGGAAACTCAAGAGGAAAGGCCAGGCGGGCTGTTTCAATGAGGAATAAAGAATCTTTTCCACTTTTTTAGACTGCTTCCGGCAACCATAATTCACCACTTTTTGGCCCCGTCAGGAAGAATAAAACCGCCGGATCTCCCCGGCCACGCGGCGGGCGCGCTCTTCTCCCAGCTCCGGGTACATCGGCAGGGCCAGGACTTCCCGGCAGGCCCTTTCTGAGACGGGGAAGGCCCCCTCCTGAAGGCCGTAATCCCGGAAGGCCGGCTGGCGGTGCAGGGGAACGGGGTAGTAGAGCGCGGTATGGATGTCCGCCTTCAGAAGGCGGGCCGCGAGCTCGTCGCGCCTCTTGGAGCGCACCACGAAGAGGTGGTAGACGTGGCGCGTTCCGCCGCTGTTCTCCGGCGGCAGGCCCAGCGGCAGGCCCGCGAGCTCCTTGCGGTAGACTGAGGCGGCGCGCTCGCGAGCAACGTTCCACTCGGCCAGGCGCTTGAGCTTCACCCGGAGGAAGGCGGCCTGCAGCTCGTCTAAGCGGGCGTTGCGGCCCGGCACGGCATGGATGTAGCGCTCTCCGGGGGAGCGGCCCGCGTCGCGCAGGCTGAGGACCGCCTGGTGCAGTTCCGCGTCGCGCGTGACGATAGCCCCGGCATCCCCCAGCGCGCCCATGTTCTTGGTAGGATAGAAACTGAAGGCGCCGGCGTCGCCGAAGCCGCCCACGCCCCGGCCCTTGTAGAGCGCGCCGTGGGCTTGGGCGCAGTCCTCGACCACCTTCAGGCCCGCGGGCCTGGCGGCTTCCAGGATCGCGTCCATGTCGGCCGGCCAGCCGAAGAGGTGGACCGGGATGACGGCTTTCGTTTTCCGCGTCAAGTTGCGCTTGAGGGCCGCGGGGTCGATCGCGAAGGTCTTTTCGTCGATATCCACGAAGAGCGGCCTCGCGCCGATGGAGCAGACCGCGGATGCCGTCGCGATGAACGTGAAAGCGGGGACCGCGACCTCGTGGCCCGGCCCGACGCCGCAGGCCTTGAGGGAGAGCTCGATGGCGTCGGTGCCGTTGGAGACTCCGGCGCAATGGGGCGCGCCCATGGCGGAGGCGAACTCCGCCTCGAAGGCCCTGCCCTCGGGGCCGTTGATAAAGGCGCCCGAGTCCATCACGCGCTTGGCCGCTTCCAGGAGCTCCTCGCGCAGCCCGGCGTACTGCTCCTTCAGATCCAGCAAGGGGATCTTCATCAGTAAGCTCCTTTGGCCGAGATCATCGCCGGCAGGGTCTTCAGGATGATCTCCAGGTCCAGGCCGAGGGACCAGTGTTCGATGTAGAACATGTCGAGGGCGAAGCGCTGCTCGGAGCTGATGTCGGAGCGGCCGGAGACCTGCCAGAGGCCCGTGATGCCCGGCAGGATGTTCATGCGCTTCTTCGCCGTGGGGCCGAAGAGCCGTATCAAGTCGTCCAGCTCGCCGGTCGTGACGGCCAGCGGCCGGGGGCCGACGACGCTCATCTCGCCCGTCAGCGCATTGAGGAATTGCGGGATCTCGTCGAGAGAGAAGCGCCTGAGCCAGCGGCCCGCGCGCGTCACCCGGGGGTCGGCCTTCGCCTTGAAGAAGCCGCCGCCCTGTCCGCTCCCGCCTTTGACCGCGTCCAGCGACTTCTCGGCGTCCTGGGCCATCGTGCGGAACTTAAAGGCCTCGAAGACCCGGCCCTTGTAGCCGATGCGCTTCTGCTTGAAGAGGACGGGACCTTTCGAGTCCAGCTTGATGAGCAAAGCGATCAGCAGCAAGGGGACGGCCATGGCGCCCAGGAAAAAGAGGCCGAAGACCACGTCGAAAGCGCGCTTGGCCGCGAAGTTCGAGCGCGTCAGGGATGTGTGCTGGAGGCGGTAGGCGGGAACGCCCAGCAGGTCGTCCATCTGGACCTCGCCCAGGCGCAGTTCGAGAATATCCGGGATCATCGTAAAGCGCACGCCGGCCGACTCGCACGCCTCGGCCAGATCGAGCAGGCCATGCCGGTGCTGCTCGCTGCGGACCAGCACGATCTCCGAGACCCCCTCGCGGGAGGCGATCTGGGCGATCTCCTCAGGCGCCGGCGGGGCGTCCCGCTCTATTATCGACATCTGCGGATGATGGGCGAGGAGGTTCTCCCGGACGAGCTCGGCGACCTTGCCGCCGCCGACGAGCAGGAGCGGGGAGGTCGCCTCGATGCGGGAGAGCCAGGCGTCGAGGCGCAGGACCAGCAGGTGCGCCAGGCTGAGGAAAGCCACGGCGAAGGGCCCGGCCAGGAGCATCATGAGGCGCGAGTACTCCAGGCGGCTGTAGATGTAGGTGACGGCCAGCGTCGCGAGGGTCCCGAAGACGGCGCCCTTGAGAATCTGAAGGAAGCGGTCAGCAACGCTCAGCCATGGCCGGGAATAGATGCGCGAGGAGTAGAAGAAGATCGCAAGCCACAGCGGAACCACGGCGATGAGGAGGCGGCGGTAGAGGGCCCAGCCGGGGTCCTCGCCGATGAACGGCACGATCGCGGCCCACCACTCGCAATGGAAGCGCAGTTCGTAGGCGGCCCGGTAGGAATAGAACACCGCCGCGGCGTCGAAGGCCAGGTGCAGGGCGATGCGGACGGAGTGCCGCAGCCAGCGGGGGAGGCCGGCGGAGGGGGGGCGCGCGGCGGAGGGCTCCGGATTCTGGTTCGCGGTCGGTTCCATCTCAGGAGAGAGCTTCGCGGCGGATCTCCTCGATATCGGCGATCTCCTTCGGAACGGCTTTGAGGTCCGTGAGGTTGAGCGCCGGGCCGTTGCGAATCAGCAGGTTGTCTTCGATGCGCACCCCTCCGAAGCCGAGCAGGCGCTCGACCTTCGAGAAGCGGACCGAGCCCTTGTGCTTTAAGCGCAGCTTGGGGTCGTTGACGAGGGCTTCTATGAAGTAGATTCCGGGCTCGATCGTCATGACGAAGCCCGCTTCGAGCTTCGCCACGAAGCGGAGCTGGAACTTGAAGGGGTTTTGCAGCTTGCGCTTCTTCCCGCCGGTCCCGTCGTGGACGTCCAGGCCGAGGAGGTGGCCGATCCCGTGGGGATAAAACAGGCGGACCGCCTCGCTCTCCACTAAGCCCGCGGCGTCGCCCTTTAGCAAGCCCATGGATTTGAGGCCCTCGGCGATCTTCAGCATCGAGTGGCGGTGGAGATCGGCCGAGTGGAGGCCGGGACGCAGGAGGCCGATGCAGGACTTCTGCGTCTCAAGGACGATGGAGTAGACGTCCCGCTGGAGGGCGCTGAAGCGCCGTCCGATCGGGAAGGTGCGGGTGATGTCGGCTGCGTAGCCGTGCAGCTCCGAGCCCGCGTCGACGAGCAGGAGGTCTGCGGCCTTGAGCAGGGCGTCGTTGCGGCGGTAGTGGAGCACGGCGGCGTTGCTGCCGGCGGCGACGATGGAAGGAAAAGCCAGGTGGCGCAAGCCCGCCTTAAGGCATTCCGAATCGAACAGGGCCTGGACCTCGTATTCCCGCATGCCGGGGCGGACCGCTTCCATGACGGCTCGGTGGGCCTTCGCGGTGACTGCGCTCGCTTTTTTGATCAGCGCGAACTCGCCGGCCGTTTTGACGGTGCGCAGTTCCTCCAGGGCGTCCAGGAGCGCGTCCGAGTCTTTTTTCCTGAAGGACAGGGTCTTGGAGTAAATCTTTCGCGCGGCGGGATTCGCGTAGAATTTCCGGTAGCCGCGCTTGAGTTTCTTGAGCCGCTTCAGCAGGGCATCGGCGTAGGCGACCCGGTCGAAGCCGTAGAGCTTGCGGCACTCCGAGGGCTCGGGGACGCAGCCTTCCCATACCTTGTGGTTGGCGTCGATGCGGGCGATGAAAAGGATGCCGGCGCGGCGTTTGGGGTCAACCAGGACGTGGGCCCCCGCCTCCTCCACCCCGGTCAGGTAAAGGAAGTTGGAGTCCTGGCGGAAGGGATGGTGGACGTCGCCGTTGCGGATGACCTCGGCGGCGCCGGAGAGCAGGATGAGCCCGTCCGGCAGGCGCCGCATCAACGCTTTCCGATGCTCAGCGCATAGGTTCGTTTTCAAGTTTGTTCTCCGAATGCCCGCAGAATCCAATACGCGATTATAGCGAATATAGGGCGGCGAGTTCGCGCAGCATGCGGTCCGGGACGAACTCGCGCAGGACCCGCTCCCGCCCGGCGCGGCCTAAGGAGGCTCGAAGCTCCGGCGCGGCGATCATCTCCGACACGCGGCCGAAGAGCTCGTCCTCGTCTTTGACGAGCCAGCCGTTCTCGCCTGGGCGGACAAGCTCCCGGTTGGGCGGGATGTCCGAGGCCACCACCGGCAGCCCGGCGGCCATGGCTTCGATCACCACGTTTGCCAAGCCTTCCCAGCGGGAGAAATGGACGAAGATGTCGCACTGGGCCAAACGCAGGAGGGCCTGGTCATGGGGCAGCCAGCCGGTGACATCGAGGCGGCCTTCGAGGCTTCGCGCGGAGATCGTCCGCCGCACTTCGGGTTCGAACTCGCCGCCGCCGATCCAGACGCAGCGCGTGCCGGGGAGCCGCTTAGCCAGCCTTGCGAAGGCTTCCGGGTTGCGCGGGTAGCTCATGCGGCCGGCCGAGCAGACCATGACCTCATCCCGCGGCGGCCTCTCGCAGGCTGGCGCGGCCGGGATCTCGCCCAAGAATGCATCGCGCACCACGCGCACCCCCCGGCTGGTCCAGAGTCCGCGGGCGAGTTGGGCCTCGCTTTCCGACACGGCCACCGTCTCTCCGATCCAGGCCGCGGAGGCTTCGAGGGCGCGGTAGAGTGCGCGGCTGAGCATGGAACGGTCCTGCTGGAGGAACGAATATCCCCTCGGCGAGTAGTAGATGCGTGGGACACCTGCGGCCCAGGCAGCCGTGCGGGCCAGGAATCCCGCTTTTGACGAATGGGCATGCACAATGTCCGGCTTGATGTCCCGGAAGATGCGATAGAGCTTCCGCCAAGCGGCCGCATCCCGAAACGGAGATATTTCCCGCGTCATCTCCAGGACGCGGATGTAGCGGTCCGCCCCGGAGGCGAGCGCTTCGTACTCGGCCGGGGAGCTTCCGGGGCGCACGGCATAGACCAGGACGACCTCAAAGCGCGACTTGTCGAGCCCGCAGACGATGGCGGCCACCTGGTTGCCGGCGCCGCCCGGCCCGCCGCACTCGATGATCTGCAGGACGCGCAGGCGCTTCAATCGCTTATCCGGTAGCGGAGCAGGCACCAGAGGTAGACGAAGCCGTCGCGCCAGGAGATCTTCTTGCCTTCTGCGAAGGTGCGCCCGCTGTAGGAGATGGGCACTTCGTAGATGCGCAGGTGCCGCTTGCACACCTTGGCCGTCACCTCGGGCTCGAATCCGAAGCCGTGGCTGCGCAAGGGGATCGAGCGCAGGACATCGGTCCGGAAGGCCTTATAGCACACGCCCATGTCGGTCAGGTTGACGTTGTAGAGGACGTCGGTCAGGAGGGAGAAGAAGATGTTCGCGGCATAGTGCCAAAAGAACAGCACCCGGTGCGGGCCCCCGAGGAAGCGGGAGCCGTAAACCACGTCGGCCCTGCCGTCCAGGAGGGGTTCTAAGAGCTTCGCGTAGTCGCGGGGGTCGTACTCCAGGTCAGCGTCCTGCACCAGCACGAACTCGCCGCTCGCTTTGGACAGGGCTGTGCGGATCGCTGCGCCCTTGCCCCGGTTCGTCTCATGCCGGGCGACGGCGAGGTCGGGCCCTTTCAGGCGCTCGAGGATCTCGGCCGTGCCGTCCGTGGAGGCGTCATCGACGACGAGGATCTCCTTCTCGACCGGGATTTCCGAACGGCGGACGCGCGCGATCAGCTCCTCGAGGGTGCGCGCTTCGTCGTAGGCGGGGATCAGGATGCTGAGCTTGCGGATATTCATATGATGGGCGCAGTTGTCCATAGAAATACTGTTTCCATTCGTCCTTTGTAAGGGCTGATCGCTCTTTGATTTCTTTTTCTATTTTTTCGCTATCTTTGTGAGAAGACCTCCGCCTTCAAATACTCCTTGATGATGCGCCGGCTCGGCCAGCCTCGGCCCGGGCCATGATGAGAAGGAACAGGGTCGTGACCTGTTCGTTCTGGAAGGCAGTCTCGGTCAGGTTCATGAATAGGAAAGCCACGCCGACGGACCATGCCCACAGGTTCCAGGGGTCAGGATCCTCCCTGGCCCTGCGCCAGGCGCGGTGCAGCAGTGTCACGAAGAATACGCACAGGACCGTGAAGCCGGCCAGGCCGCGCTCCGCCAGTTGCTCCAGGAAAAGATTGTGGGCCGAGCTCCAAACCGCCTGGCCCTGCAGGGTGCCTGAGAAGTACTTCGGGAACACCGTCTCGTAATTGTCGGGTCCGACCCCGAGCCATGGATGGTCCCTGAAGGCGCGGACAGCCACGCGCCAAAGGACCAGTCGGTCGAACTGCGCGCGCCAAGGGACCAACCGGTCAGACTGCGCGTTCATGTTGATCGCAGGCTTGGCCAGAGCTTGCCATTGCGCGATCGGAAGGAGGGATCGTCCAGTCGGCAGGGCCTCCAGGAGGATGATCGCCGGCAGGGCAGCTGCCAGTGCCCATTTCCACCAGCGGCGCAAGGATCGCTCGCAGGCGGCCAGGGCCGCGGCGCCGGCCAAGAGGCCCAGGAAGGCGCCGCGAGTCTGGTTCAGGATGAAGGCGACGGTCCCCAGTGCCAGGAAAAGCAGAATAGGCCGGCGCGAGGGGCTTGCCGGCTCGCAGCGGCCCAGGAAGGCGAGGCCGCCCAAGAGGGAGAGCCCCAGCATTTCTCCATAGGTCACCGGATGCACGAAGCCGCGGGCGCGGACCCACGACCAATTGGCGCCGTGGAGGCGCGTTGCCTCGAGGTTGAGGACCGCGGATTGGGCGATCCCGTAGGCTGCCAGGAATGTGAAGCTCAGCAGCATGGCCTGCTGGAGGCGCGGTGTCCTACTTCGGGCGCAGGCCAGCAGAATGAGGGAGGCAGCCCAGACCTTGTGTAGCTCCTTATGAATGACCCTGAGGCTGTGCGCGGGCGAGACCCCGGTCCAAGCGGTGAGTATGGCTGCGGCCAGATAGAGCCAGAGGCACAGCACCACGGGACTTCGGATCCAGCGCCAATCCGGCCCGTCCCTTGACATGGCGCCCCAGAGCAGGGCAGCCGTCAACACGCCCAATACGATGTTGGTCCCCGCGATGGAAAGGGGTAGGGCCAAGCCCAAGGCCGTCAAGAGGGTCTGCCTCTTATCATCTTGGATTCGTTGTAATACGGAAACACGGTGATGTCAGCGGCGGACATTTTCAAACCTATGCTTGTTGTAGGGTTGGAACCACTCAATGAAATATATCATAACACGCCTGCCTGGTCTGTATCAAGGCGCCTATTTTGCAGGTTTTTTCTCGACAATTCCGGAAATATATGTAAAATGGAATCATGTACTCCAGAGGTCTGCTGTCGTGCCGGAATCCTCAATAGAGTCAGCCGCCGGGATCAGGATGCTGAGCTTGGAGAGTGCCTTGGAAGTTTTCTCATGAGAAGCCGCAGGCCCGCTGCGGCGAAAGGCAGGATGAACGGGAAATACACCAGCTTATGCCGCGTCGCGCTGCCGAGGTCGAACTCGAACAGGGACCAGACCAGCCACGTCAGCAGGAAAAAGGTGAGGAGCGGGATGCCTGCGGCGCGGTCCCAGCGCGCGGTCAGGCCGGCCAGAGCCAGCAGGAGGGCCCCCGCGAGCACGAGGTTCTCCGCGGCTGCGAGGCTGCGGCCCAGGTTGCCCAGAGGATAGAATCCCGGCAGGGGCATCAGCAGGGTATAGAACGCCGCTTTCGGGGCGAAAGCGATAAGCTCCGGCCAGGTTTGGAACTCCTCATCCGGAAAAAGCTGGCTTTGGATGACCCGTCGGCTGTGCTGCCAAGCCCAGGCCCGATCAGACGTCTGGCGCAGTTTCCGGAATCTGCTGATCCATCCGGGGCTCAGGAAGCCGGCCTTCTCTTCTTTCGGAGTGATTCCCCTGAGTAAGGACACGGAATACTCTTTCGGAGTGATTCCCCTGAGGAAGGGCACGGAATACTCGATGGGCTGTACCGAAAGCCATTTGAGGACCATGGACAGGCCGGGCTTATGCACGGCTGAAACGAAGACAATGCAGGCCGCGAAGGCCGCGGCCCGCGCCCAATTGGAGCTGGTTCGCGGCCGCAAGAGCAGCCATGCGCCTGCTCCGGCAAGGAGGGAAACCGCCACAAAGGGAAGCAGATGCGTGCGGAAGACTCCGACCATGAACAGGGCCGCGCCAGCCGCAGCCGGCCGCCAGAAGCTGGCCGGCCGCAGCCGGATCGACGACTCCTCTGCGCCCACGCAGTCCAGGCCGAGGGAGAAGGCGGCGGTCACGAACAGCAGTGTGAAGGACTCCTTTAGGTTCTGGGACATGTAGAACGCCATGCTCGGCCAGAGCGCCAGGAATCCTGCGCTCAGGAGGGCAGCCTCCTCCCCCGCGGCCTTGCGGGCCAGGCGCGCCAACAGCCAGATGGCCAGGACGCCCATGATCGCGTTGAGCAGTTTGGGGAGCAGGGGCACGAAGCCGAACAGCCCATAAAGCCAGGCGATCCAACAGGTATAGACCTCGCGCCCGGGCGACAGAGGAGCCAACGCCTTGGGATTCTTGTGGCGGCTTTCCAGAAGCTTCACAGCATCCTCGTCATAGAGACGGGCATCCGTGTAATAGTAGTCTGGAAAGATCGGCCAGAACTCCGTGGCCGCCGCCATGCCCCAACGCAAGGCCAAGGCTCCGGCAAGGATGATCCAGATCGCGCGCCACCTCCGGCTTCCCAAAGCGCCTGCGGGGACGTGCGATAGGAGAACGGCCGGCGCGCGGCTCATTCGGTTAATATTTCAATTTTTGCGGCGCTCGTAAAGGGTCGCCCGTATGCCCGGACTCAGCTCGAACGTCTTGGTCCGGGCGAAGGGAAGCTTCCCGCTGTTGAGCAGAGCCAGGACCCCGGCATTGCTGCGGTTGAGGAAGGCGGGCAGTTGCGGACCTGGGATGCCTTCCACCATCAGGACCGCGTCGGCGTCCTTCTCTTTGATCCGGATCACGGCTTTCTCAGCCGAATCCTGGGCGTAGCCGAGGCTGGCGAAGCGCAGAGGAAGCCCTTTCATCGCGGCAAGGAACGCCAGATTGTTGGCGTTGAGAGCGGGATGCTCCACACCTACGACGACCAAGCTGCGGTCCGCCAGCTCGGCGACAAGCTCCTCCTGCCGCCAATCCTCCCGGAGGGCCGGGGGCCCGTTGTAGGCCAAAGGCCTTGAGCCGCTGATCAGGGAGAATCCGAAGCTTTGGCCGCAGTAGAGGTCGAGCGGGAGCAGGAAGAAGGCGGCCAAGGCTGCCGGGGCCCAGCGCGCGCGGGCCAGGGCATGGTCCAGCTCGCCGGCCAGGGCCAGCGCCGCGGCCGGAAGGATCGGGGCGGCAAAGCGGATGTCCTTATTGACTCCGAGGAGCATGGCTGCAAGAGGCAGCGCGATCCAGGCCAGCAGGACCCTTCCCGCTTGGCTCAGACCCGGGCGCTGGCGGCTCCAGCCGACGGCAAGGAGGAGCCCGGAGGCGGCGTAGAATGGGGAGACCGCATCCGTAAGGAGAGTGCGGAAATAACCGAATAAGGCCTTCGCTGAAAAAAGGGAGCTCCCGTAATGTGAGGCTATCGAGCCGAAGCCCGCTTGAAAGGCGTATCCAAAGACGTAGATCCAATTGAAAGCGTACCAGCTCAGGGCGATCGCGAGTCCAGGCGCAATGACCTCCCTGGCCGCGGTTTCGGCCCGGCCGCGGCTCCAAAGCCCCTCCTTCCGCCAGCCGATGAAGCAGATCAGCGCCGGGCCTGCGATGTACAGAGGGAACAGCACCTTGAGCAGCAAGCCGAGGCCGAGCAGGACTCCCAGCATCAGGTTGTGAGCCTTGCGCTGGAGGCCATCCGAGGCCAGAAGGTGATAGACCCAGCCGGCGACGAGGGTTGTCAGGGCGTATTCCACAAGGAAGCGCCGGGAGAGGCCGTAGAGGAGCGGTAGGGTATTGAACGTCGCGACCGCCAGGAGCGCGGCCCTCTCGGTGAAGAGGCGTTTGGCCAAGCGGTGCACATAGATGCTCAAGACGAGCGTCATGAGGACGTTCACGCCAAGCGCGGCTCCCTGGGTGCGCCCGAAAACGCCGTAGAAGGGAAGGGGCAGCACCGAGATCAGCGGAGCCTTGATCCGGAAGGATTCTGAATAGGCCCGAAGAAAAGCCGCAAGGCCGTCGCGCCACGCATTCAGGAGGCGGAAGCTCGTCTCCAGGTACCAGGCGTCGTCAAAAGTTGGGAAGGAGCGGTCCGAGCGCAGGTAGGCGATCTGAAGTCCTGCCGCGGCCAGCGCCACGCCGCAGGACAGGGATCGAAGGAAACCGTCTCTGTTCTTCAATCAGCGCTCCTAGGCTGATGGAACAGGTACCAGCCCAGCCCTAGGAGATAGCCGCAGAGAAGGGAGGCGGCCGCGCCGCTCAAGCCCCATCGGGGAGTCAGGAAGGCGTTGAATATGAGGTTCCCCAGGCCGGCGGCCAAAGCTCCGCTCACGGAGACCAGCAGGCCGTTCAGGTCCCGGGCCGCATAGACGGCTGAAACGGTCCCGTGGAGGAGTATCACGGTCCCGGAAGCGGAGAAGAGCAGGATCAAGTCCAAGCGCAAGGGGTAGGAGTCCCGAAGGGGAAAGAGCGCGGCGCAAGCGCAGGCGATGAAGAAGGCCACCAGCGCGAACAGGGCCTTCGGGGAGAAGGTGTGCAGGAAGGCCCAGGCTTCCTGCTGGCTCTTGGAGCGGCTGGTCAGAGGGATGAGGACCGTGCTGGCCATGAATACCAATGCCAGGGCGATTTGCGCGGTGGCCATGAAGTAGATGGAATAGATGCCGGCTTCCGAGGCTGAGCGGAAGTGGAAGGTGATGATGCGGCCAGGCGCCTGCGTGAAGGCCATGGCGAGGACGCTGATGGTGCCTAAGAAGGCGAAGAGAAGGATGTCGGATAAGGCCTTCCTGTCCATATGGAGGCGTATGTAGCTGCGGAGGAGCCAGACGCCGCAGGCGGTGGCCGCGCTCAGGCCTGCGATGAAGCTGAAGATCAGCATCTGGAAGTTGCGGCGGCCGCTGAGCAGGAGCAGGCACAAGGCCGCCGCGGAGACGATCCCGTAGATCGCCTCCACCTCCCCGCGATGCTTGAATTTCCCCAGCCCTTGCAGGGAGCTGGCCGTGACCTGGTAGACCGCTGTGGCGAAGCCGAGGGCCAGGGTCCAGCCTTCGCCGCCGAGGCCGAAGCGTTCCGCCAGCCATGTCGAGATGGGCCAGAAGACCGCGCCGCAGACCGCGGCCCAAAGCATGAAGACCGTCAGGGCGGTGGACACGACCCTCTGGCGCCCGGCCTCCGTTTCCTGAGCCGCCCCGTGCCGCGCCAAGGCGAGAGGGAAGCCGAGCATCGGAAGGATCTGGGAGATCGACGCCACCGCGATGAGCAGGTGGGCTTTGCCGTACTGCTCGGGCCCGAGGAAGTGGGCCGCCAGGAACTGGGTCAGCAGAACCAGCGCCCGGGCGGCCGCGAAGAAGAATGCGATCCAGGAGAATCCGCGGAGCACCGCTTCCATCCAGGAAGGGGCGCGCCAGCTCTTCTCGCCGGCGGGGCGGGGCGCGTGAGGCGGGAGGGAGGCCTCATGTATCGCGGCCTCGATCTTCCTGAACTGCGCGATCGTGGAGTGCTCGCGGGCGGCTTCGATGCGGGCAGAGGCCTTTTTCAAGGTTTCGGTCTGCGGCAGGCTCCGGACCACCCGGACGAAATCCTCCGGCTTGCGGGCGAAATAGAGGACATCCTCGAAGCCTTCGAGCGACGGCAGGGCCGAGGCCAAGACCGGCTTGCCGGTCGCCAGGCATTCGTAGGTCTTGGCTGGGACCACTCCCAGGTTGTAGGGCGTCTGCGCATAGGGGAGGAGCAGGACGTCGTAGGAGGCCAGGGCCCGAGGCAGGTCGCTATGCGCCACCGCCGGGAGGAATCGGATGGATGGGGGCAAAGGGGGCAGCTTCTCTTTGACGGGGCCGATCAGGGTCACCTCGAATCCGCTTTCAGCCAGGGCTTTCAGCGGCGCGAAGTCCACGGCGCTCCAGACCGTGCCGAAGTAGCAGAGGCGCCGGTAGGCGGAGGGCATCTCTTCGGGGCTGAGGAAGAATCCGGGCGACACCCCGTGATGGATATTCAGCACATTCGGGTGCTTGGCCTTGGCGGCTTCGTACAGGAACCGCGAGGTGGCCAGGACCAGGCTCGAGCGGCGCAGGAGCTCTGACTCCGTCTCCTTCATGTCTGCCGGGGGCGAGGGATGTCCGTAAAAATTATCCACGCTGTCGTATACGACCAAGCCGGGTTCGACAGAGTCCAGGATCTGCAGCGTCGTTGCGGTAGGAAGGTACGCGAAGACCAGTGGGTGCGGCCTGAGTCTCTGGCGTCTGAGGCGCCGAAGGAGGAGAGGGACGAAGTAGACGGCATTGAGCGCACGGAAGAGCGGCCTTGTGGGCGGCAGGGTCAGCGGCGCCACGATCCTGCGGCCGCGCCGGCGGGGCGCATGCGACAGGATGCGGGCCAAGCGTCCGAGCACCCGGCCGGCGTCGCTCCACTTGAGGTCCCGGAAGCCGGTGTTCTCGACGAAGAAGACCTCGGCCCCGGCCTTCGCCATGGACTCCGCCAGGGCGTGATGGCGCTGCCAGACCGCGTCCCAGTCCACGCTGGAAAGGATCAGGACCTGGCGGCCTTGAAACACGGACTGCCGGGTCAAATCCGCCTTCGCCATTCGTCCAACAGCTCCTCGAGGCTCCTGCGAAGCGGAATCGCGGGCCTCCAGCCGGTGGCGGCGTTCAGCTTGGCGGTTGAGCCGCGCATCGCGTCGAGCGCAGAGCCCTTGCCGGCCCGGACGCGGATGCGCAGGCGCGCCATCCGCAGAAGGAGGTCCAAGGCCGAGCGGATGCGCGTCATGCGCCCTGAGCAGACGTTGTAGACCTCTCCGGGCTTTCCCTTGGAGCCCAGCAGGATGAGCGCGCGGCAGACGTCGCGCGCGTCCACGAAATCCCGGCCCGCGGACAAGTTCCCTCGGGCAATGATCTCCTTGTCTCCGCCCGCCTCGGCTTGCGCGATCTGCCGGCAGAAGGAGGAGAGGGCGTGGGTGGCGGGAAGCCCGGGGCCGACGACGTTGAAGATGCGGGCCACGACGACATCGACGCCCAGGCAGGCGTAAGCGAGGGCTGCGTACGTCTGGCAGAGCTTGGACCAGCCGTAGGGGCTGCCCGGCCGCGGTAGGGCGCTCTCGCGCAGCGGGAGCGGCCCGAAAGAGCCGTATTCATGCGCCGAGCCTGCCAGGACGACTCGAGGCCGCGAGCGCCGGGGCAGGGAGATGACCGCTTCCAGCAGGCGAGCGGTGGCCAGGACGTGCGAGCGCCAGAGCTCCGGCCAGGATTGGGTGGTGCCCCCGGCCAGGTGGAAGACCACCTGCGCCCGGGCCCGCCCCAGGGCTTTTTTCGTCGAAGCCGGATCAAGGAGATTGGCTTGGAAGTGGTCCCGGCCGGGGCTGGGCAGGCGGTCCAAAGTGAGGATCTTGGCGCGGGGCTTCAGGCCGCGGAGGCTCTCGAGCAGGCTCTTGCCCAGGAAGCCGCTGCTTCCGGTGATCATGACCCTCATAAGCCAGGATTCTACCTATTTTGGGCGGCAGGGTCGGGATGCCTGAATCGGTACCAGTCCCAGCGCCCTTTCACCTTGAGCTCCAGGTCTTCGATTTCGTCCCAGGCGACGATTTCCGTGCGGCAGAGAAGGAGCGGATCGCGGCCCGGGAGATTTAGGCCGTAGCGGCTTGTTCCTCCCAGCACGTAGCCCGCCTCCTGAGCGGCGTCGCGCACCCGGCGGTCCACCGAGCCGTAGGGATAGGAGATGGAGGTCACCGGCAGTCCCAGCAGGTCTTCGAGAAACTTGCGGCTGCCTGCAAGCTCCTCCCTAAGCTCCGCGTCGCCCAAAGCGGTCAGGGGCCGGTGCGTTTTCCCATGAGAGCCGATGCGCGCGCCGCTCAATCGAGCGAGCTCCTTGAGCCCCGCCTCATCGAGGTAGGGCGCCGCGCCGCGCAGGATGAAATCCGAGACAACGAACATCGTGAAGGGGATCCCCCGGACCGCGAGCAGGGGGGCCGCGGCGGCGAGGACGTCGCGATACCCGTCGTCGAAAGTGAGTGCCAGGCAAGGGCTGTCCGAACCGGGGGCTGCGAAATGGCGGAATTTAAAAACATTCCGCAACGAATCCAGATGCTCGATGTGGCGCGCAAAAAGTCCGGCGCTGATGCTCGTCCCGCAAGGTTCACCGGGCAGCGGCGTCCCGACCGCATGATAGAGGAGCGCGCGCAGGCCGGGCTTCGGGAGGGGGCCTTGAGCGAGGCCGCAGAGGCGCGAGAAGCCTCGGTAGAGCCGATGGAGGCTCATAGGCCGGCGCGCAGGCCCGCCAGGGCCGAGGCCGGGACCCGCAGCCAGGAAGGGCTCGCCCAATCCCATTCGCCGAGATATTCCACGAAGCGCGCCCCGGTCCCCTTCTTGAAGTCGTGGACTCCCTTGGCTTCCACCGGGTCGGCCCCGCCGAGGTCGAACTCCCTCACCCCGCGGGCCATGCATTCGCGCAGGAGCGCCCACAGCAGCGCGTAGGAGGCGTAGCATCGGCGGCCGGCCTCGCTGGAAGCGGCGAGCAGGTCCCACGCCTTGTCTTTCTGCGCCGCGCACGCGCGCAGGGCGAGGGGGGCTCCGCGCTCGTCGTCAGCGCGATAGAGGATGATGCTGCCCGCCAGGGCGCCGAGCAGGGACTGAAGCTCCCGCTCGCCGTACTGCGGCCGCATCCCTTTGTAGCCCTCCATGGACCGGTAGACCCGGATCAGCTCCTTGGTGTCCGGGGACTCCCAGCGCCGGGGAGGCGCGCAGCGCTTCTCTGAGCGGCGCAGGTTGTGGCTCCAATTGGAGGAGAGGCATTTCCTCAGCGCATCGGCGCTATGCGCGATGTCCAGCAGGAAGGTGGCGTTGCGGTTGAGCGGCTTGACCGGCCGCTTCCAGCCGCCGCTCTCCATGGCCCGGGCCGAGCGCTCATCCAGGATCTGGTAGGAACAGACCCGGGCATAGGCGAGAGGCGAGCCAGCTGAGCGGCGAAGCTCCCCCAGCAGACCTTGGCCCCAGGCCTCCGGCATGCCGACGGGCCCTCCGCGGCTCCATAGGAGTGTCCCGAACGCTCGGCGGCGGCAGAGGAACTGGACCGCGGCCTCGGGCCTGCTTTCTGAGCCGGCCGCAAGGCGCAAGGGGGTCCAGCCGAAGCGGCTCTTGTGCTCGGCCCAGGCTGCGCTCTGGAAGATGGAGTGTCCCGGCAGGCTCGAGACAGCGTCATCCCAAGTTGCCGCCGGGAAGTCGTCCGGGAGCAGGCGCCAGGTCACCATAGGAAATGCGCCAGCCGGAGGCCCAGGTAATGCGCGCTCGCGCGCGGAGCGATCCGGGCCGGCAGGTCGGTCCAGGGCAGGGGCTCCACGGATTCACGGGCGAGCCTGCGCAGGCAAGGCGCCTCTTCTCCTGGCTTCATCCTGAATGGGAAGGCGTATGGAACGACGTTCTCAGGGAGCGCCGGGAAGACCGGGGTCAAGCCCAAGGGCTTCAGGCATTCCTCGAAGTGCCGGTACAGGGCCCTGCGGCGGGCCTTTTCCTGGGCTTCGTCCGCGACCGCAAGGGGATGGGACAGCTCGTCACAGGGCGCATCGGGCTCGGGGAGGCGAGTCTCGCAGTCGCGCTCCGAGGGCGGGAAGCGGCTCCCCCTGATGATCCGGCGAAGGGCGCGCAGGACGGAGAGCGTCTCAAAGAGCGCTGAGGCTCCCAGCATGGAACGTAAAGCGTCCTTCATCCCTGCGCGCAGGCTTTTGCTTTCGCCAAACGGCTGCTGGTCCGGCACCCGCCAGCGCTGTTCTCCTTTCCGGAAAGCCAGGAGCGCACCGTTGGGGAGGGCCAGGGTCTTGCGCAGGCTGAAGAGGCCGATGTCGGCCCGGGTCCCGAGCAGCCGGCCGTCATTGTCCCTGCTGAAAAGGCCATGGGCGTTGTCTTCGATGATGGCGGCGCCGGTCCTGGCAGAGTAGCTTCTGAAAGGGGTCAGATCCTGGGGAAAGCCGAAGTAATCGACGGCAATGACCGCGGAGGCCTGCGGCCAGGCCTCCGGCCCGAGCGCGGGCGCGAGGTCCGGACCGACCGCATAGAACTCAGGTTCGGCGCCGACGGCCGCGAGAGAAGACAGGACGTCCCGGCAGATGAACTCCGGAAGCAGGACTTTCGAGCCGGCGCGCACGGTCAACCGCAGCGCCTCGGCCAATGCCCGGCGGCCGAAGCTGTAGAAGCGCAGCTCCGATTCCGGGAGCATGTCCTCGAGCCGCCACGGCCGGAGCGCGAGGGGCGGCGAGTAGATGGAGGAGATCGGGGCTGGGCTCATTTCCAGGAGGAGCGAGCAAGCCAGAGGAGCCCTCTTGCGAGGTTCTTGGGGTCGAAAGGAAAAGTGCGCAGCATCTTCAGAGCGTATTCCCGCTGCCTCTCCGGCGCCTCGCGGTGCTCCATGAGCTGGCCCAGGGCTGAGCGGTACACGGCGGAGAGCCTGCGGCGCATGCGCTGGCGGTCGAGGGAGGAGGGATCCTCCCCGAAGTAGTCCGCGAAGTGGTCGCGCAGCAGGGCCTCGAGGTTCGAGTGATGGTACTCCACCCTGCGGGAGGCGGCTCTCTCGACGACCTGGTACTCTCCCAGGACGCAGGTGATGAAGCGGAAAGCCGCGACGCGGCTTAGGCGCATCCAGTAGTCGTAGTCCTCAACCGTGTTGAATTCCGGGTTCTCCCGGAACCCTCCGACCGCGAAGGCCTTCTCGCGCCGGACCGTCGTCGAGGAAGGGGAGAGGGCGTTGCCCTTGAGCAGCAAGCGCTCGTACATGTCGGGGACCCACGGGCCGTAATGCGCCACCCGCAGGATCTTGCCGTTTTGCGTGATGTTCTCGCTGTGGCAGACGAGGTCCGCCTCCGGATGCTTCTGGAACTCGGCCAGGACCACCTCGAGTTTCTCCGGGTACCACAGGTCGTCATGGTCTAAGAACGCGATGAAGTCGCCCCGGCTTGCGCGCATGGCCGTGTTGCGGGCCGCCGCGATCTTCTTGTTCTCCTGCCGGATGCAGCGCCCTTTGAGAGAGTAGCGCTTGAGGTACCCTTCCACCACGGCCTGCGTGCCGTCCGTCGAGCCGTCGTCGGTCACCACGATCTCGAAGTCCTTGAAGGTCTGAGCCCGGACAGCGTCCAGGGTCTTCTCGATGAATGACGCCGCGTTGTAGGCGGGGATCACGACCGAGACGCGTGGTGCGGCTTCCTGGGTCACAGCCCGCGGGCCCTGAGATCGTGTATCTGCACCAAGCCGATGGAGCGGCCGCGCGCGTCCACCACTGGCAGGACGTTGAAGGGATTCCTCCTGTCCTCCATCAGCTCCACGGCCTCCAGCGCGCTCCGGCCTGAGCGTATGGCGGTCGGCCTGGGATTCATGATCTTAGCGATGGGCATCGAGAAGATGTTCCCGCCCCGAGGCATATCCCGGAGGGCGCGCCGGATGTCGTAGTCCGTGACGAGCCCCACGAGGCGTCCGCGCCTGTCCACCACGTTCGCGGCGCCGGCCTGCTTGCGGGTGATCGTGAGCAGGAGGCGCTCCACCGAGGCGCCGGCAGGCACGACCGGATTGTCCGGCCCGGAGCGCATGACGTCGTCCACCCCGAGGGTCAGGCGCTTGCCGAGCGGGCCCCCGGGATGCAGGCGCGCGAAGTGCTCCCGTCTGAACCCCTTGAGCTCCATGAGCGCCACGGCCAGCGCGTCGCCCACCGCCAGGGCCGCCGTGGTGCTGCACGTGGGCGCCAGATTCAACGGACAAGCCTCCTTTTCTAGCGGCAGCAGAAGCACGACTTGCGCGGACTTCGCGAGCGTCGAGCGCGGCCGGGAAGTCATCGCGACGATCCTGACCCCGATCTTTTTCAAGGCCGGCAGGATCGCGGTAAGCTCCGGGGACTCGCCGGACTTCCCGATCGCGAGCACGAGGTCATGCTTCTCCGCCATGCCCAGGTCCCCGTGCATGGCGTCGGCCGGATGCAGGTAGAGGGCCGGGGTGCCGGTCGAGGAGAAGGTCGCCGCGATCTTCTGGGCGATGAGGCCGGACTTGCCCATGCCGGTCACGATGACTTTCCCGCGGCAGGCCGCGAGCAGGCGCACGGCGCGCAGGTAGCTCTCGCCGACCGCGCCGCGGACTCCTTGGAGCGCCACGGCCTCCAGGCCGATGACGCGCCGGATAGTTCTCAAGATCGAGGAGGTTCCATTCATATTTCACACTCCGATGCCCATCTCCGCTTTCATCTCCCGCAGCCCCTCTTCCAGCGTCAGCGGGCGCATCCCCAGCTCGGCTTCCATGCGGCGGGTCGTGAAGGTCGTATCCTTCGGCCGCGGAGCGATGCTCGGGAAGTAGGAGGAATCCACGCGGGAGAGGAGCGAGGCGTCGAGATCGAAGGCCCGCGCGGCTTTGAGACCCAGCTCCCAGCGGCTGACCCGGTCCGCTCCGGCCAGGTGGAAGATGCCCGCCGGCCGCTTTTCGAGGAGCTTCCAGAGCGCCCGCCCGCATTGATGGCTGTGCAAGGGGTTCTCGAAGACGTCGCCCACGAGAGGGACGGGCTCCCCGCGCAGGAGCTTCTCGTAGAGCCAGGTGACGGGGTTCGGCCGGTTGACGGAATGGTTCCAGCCGTACATCAGGATCGGGCGCACGATGGCATGCGGGCCCGCGAGATCCTTCGTTAGGCGTTCGCACTCGAGCTTGATGCGCCCGTACTCGTGGATCGGGTTCGTCGACGCATCCTCGGCGTACGGGGCGAAGGCGCCGTCGAAGACGGCGTTCGTGGAGACGTAGACCATGTACGCTCCGCAGCGCCGGCAGGCGCGCGCGATGTTGCGGGTGCCCTCGATATTGGAGCGGCGGCCTTCTTCCGGGTGCTTCTCCACGTGGTCCACCGCGGCGAGGCCAGCTGCGTGGATCACGGCGTCGAAGCTCTCCCGCCCGAACAATTCGTCCACGGCGGCCGCATCGCGCACGTCGAGCGTCAGGTGGCGGGCGCGGGTGTCCTTGACCTGGTAGCTGCGCAGGTGGACTCCGACGAGCTGATGGGAGCCGTCGGAGGTCTCCTCGAAGCCCTTGGCCAGGAGGCCGGTGCTGCCGGTGATCAGGATGCGCATAGGCTCATCCGCCCGCCGATGCCGCGGCCCTCTTCGCGCCGATCATCAACTTGGCGTTTCGGACGCCGAGCATGAAAGCCTCTCGCAAGGTGAGCTTCTCGGACCGGAAATAATTCATGAAATTGATGAAGAGGAAAATGCCCGTGAAAAAGAGGTTGGGCTTCAGCCTTGAAATGCCGCGAATGAGGGGGATCGACGAAGGGGCGAAGACCCCCAGCCCGAATAGTTTATGGATATTCGCCACCCGGACGTAATCCCGTCCTTTCAGAACCGATGCTTTGTGGAAAGTCGCATCGAGCTCGTCCGGATCGAATCTGCGGTCCATATGGCCCTGCGCGATGCAGTATTCGGCCAATTCCGTCCCAGGATATGGATTGAAGATGGAGCACCAGGGATACGAGGTGCCGAGATCGGCGTTCAGCTTGATGGCGGCGAAGACATCGTCAAGCGTCTCACCGGGAAGTCCGACCATGTTGTAGGTCAGGAATTTGATGCCGTACTTATTCAGCAGCCGGGCGGTCTTGGCGATATCCGCATCCGTGATCTGCTTCTTCAAGATCGTGGTCCGCAGCTTCTCATTGGCGGTTTCTATCGCAAATTGTACGGTGCGGCAGCGGGCTTCCCTGAACGCCGCGACCATTTCCTCATCGACGGTATCCGCGCGTATCTTACACATGAACGGGAGATGGATCTCTTTCCGATATAACCGCAGCAAATCCAGGCACCAGGATTTCTTCAGCCCAAAAGTATCGTCCATGAAATAAACGGTCCGGCATTTCCATCTGCGCAGGGTCTGCGCGATCTCTTCGATGATGTGCGCGGGGGGCCTGAATCGGACAAAGGAGCCTTTGTCCCTATAAAGGTCCTGGATGGTCGCGTTGTAGCAGAAGGAGCAGCGGAATGGGCATCCCCTCCCGGTCATGAACGACTTGGTAGGATACTGCGCGAAGAACTCATGGCGGTAATAGATCTCACGGTCCGCGGGAGGCAGGTCGTCCAAACGAGCGAGGGGCCGGATGGGGTTGGCCTTGATTATGCCGTCAAGCTTGACCGAAAGATTCCGGATGCAGTCAGTGCTCTTCCCTTGATCAATGCAGTCCGCCAGCTCGACGATCGCATGGTCGCCTTCGCCGACGCAGATCGCGTCCGCCGGCGATTTCTTCAAGACATCCGGGAAGAAGGTCGGATGCGGGCCCCCGTAGACGATGGTGGGACGCCGCGGCAATCGCAGGAGCCTGATCTGCTTGGAGATCTCGACTCCCCACAGATGAAGCCCCGACATCAGCGAGAAGCCGATGATGTCGGGGGACTCCTTGAGAAGGACGTCGCGGAAATCCGCGATCGTATCCCCCGCCGCAAGAAGGGTCTCGTGGCCCGCTCTCTTCAGAGAGGCCGACAATGCCATTACGGCGGGCGATTCGTACCAGAAATTCTGCAGGAATAATACTTTCGCCAATTAGGAACTCCTGAGACTATTCAGTTCCTTTCGCTCCCGATGCCGGATTTCATCGCCTGCCTCGAAAACAATTGTACCATACTTGCCATCCGGGGGCTTTTTTTACATGATACTGGCGATATTTCATGATGTGTCCGCATTCCCAGCCTGCTTCTGATCCATGAAAGTCCAGCGGGTTTTCCTCATCAAGCCGGCCTATGCGGACTCCTACTATGATTACAACGATCTGCCGGCCGGGCTCGGATACGTCTCTCAAGCCCTGGAAGACCACGGCATCGAAACCCGGGTCTTCGACCTGCATCTAAGCGAGGGGAGCAAGAAGCTCTTCGCGGCGATCAAAGCCTTCGCGCCCCAGATCATCGGATTGGGTCTCCTCAGCTATCGGTTCAAGAAGCACTACGAGCTGATCGACTCGATCAAGGCGGAATTCCCCGGCATTTCCATCGTCGCGGGGGGCTCCCACGTTTCAACATTCAGGGAGAGGGTTTTGGAGCGTTGCCCCTCCATCGATTTCGGGGTCGTAATGGAAGGGGATGAGACGATCGTCGAGCTTTGCGGGAACGTCGATGACCCTTCGAAGGTCAAAGGGGTGCTGCACCGAGCGGCAGGCGGCGTGCGCTATAGCGGCGACAGGCCCTTCATCCAGGATCTCGACAAACTGAGCTTTCCCAAATACGCGCGTTTTGAACTGGGCCGATATCCGTTCATCACCATCATCACCTCCCGTGGGTGTCCATACCGGTGCATCTACTGTTCCGTCCTGTATTCGATCGGGAAGCAGTGGCGCTGCAGGTCCGCGCGTTCGGTGGTTGATGAACTTGAGCACTGGCACAAACGGGGCTTCCGGCAGTTCGAGTTCGGGGACGACAACTTCACACTGAAGCGGGAAAGGGTCGTCGAGATATGCGATGAGATCGAGAGGCGGGGCTTGAAGGGGCTGGAGATCGGGCTGGGCAATGGGATACGCGCCGACCGGGTAGACAAGCCCCTGCTGGCCCGGATGAAAGAGGTGGGCTTCTCCTATGTCGCCTTCGGCATCGAATCGGTCAGCAATAGGGTGCTTGAGAAGCTCAGGAAGGGCGAGACCATCGAAAAGATCGAGGAAGGCGTGAAGGCCGCCATCGAGGTCGGGTTCCCGGTGGACCTGTTTTTCCTGCTCGGGTCCCCGACGGAGACTGAGGAGGACGTCAGGGCCTCCGTCGCCTTCGCCTTGAAGTATCCAGTCAAGGACGTCGCGTTCTACAACATCATTCCGTTCCCGACCTCGGAGCTCTACCAGATGCTGATGGAGACGAAAGCCTTCCTCCGGGACCCGGAGACCCATCTCAACGATTCCAACCATTGGTTCTATTCTCCGGTGTTCGAGACTCCGGAGCTCTCCGAGAAGGACAGAATCCGGCTCCTCAAATGGGCCAATGAGGTCACCAAGAGGCATACCGTCGAGGTCCGGCGCAAGCACGTGGTGGACCAGCTGATGCGCGCGGGCGTGCCGAAGGCCATGGCAGCGCTCCTGGCGAGGATCAGAGAGTTTGAAAACCTCAAGCGGCCCCTCCGGAAGCTGGGCCTGATCGACAGGTTCAAGAAGTTCGCCGGCATCCGCTACTGATCTCAGCCGCAGAGGAGCCGGCGGTATTCCTGCGCCATCCGTTCTTTCGTGAAATAGCCGGCGAAGCGCTCGTAGCCCTTCGCCCCCATCCTGGAGGCCGCCTCGGGAGAGCGCAGCAGGTCCAGCACCGCCTCGGCGAGCGCGTCCGGGTCCCGAGGCGCGAAGAGGCGGCCCGTCTCGCCGTCGACGACGATTTCCTTGAGCCCCCCGACCGCGGCGGCCGCCACCGGCCGCCGGCAGCGCATCGCCTCGAGGGCTACCAGCCCGAAGCTCTCGTAGACCGAGGGGATGACGCAGACGTCGAAGCATTCCAGGTACTGGGCGGCGTCCGGCAGGAACCCCCGCAGCAGGCGCACGCGCCCCTCCAGGCCCTTTTCGCGGATGATATCGTAAAGGCCATCCGCGTACCGGGCATCGGTGTCCTGCCCGATGATGACGGCTTTGGCATCCGGGAATTCCCGGAGGATGCGGGGCATCGCCTGGACCAAATACCGCAAGCCCTTGCGCTCCTCCAGGTGCCCGATGGCGCCGATCAGCGGGCCGCCGTCGACGCCGAGATCCTTGATCTTGTCGACGCGTGGCCGGCTGCCGCCGTCGGCCGAGATGCCGTTATGAATGCACTGGATGTCTTTCGTCTTCGCATACTCTGCGAGCGCCGCAGCGCAATCCTTGGAGACCGTCACCGTCTTGCCGCATAAGCGGGGGGCCAGGAGGCCGAAGAGGCGAAGCAGCCGGAGCTTCAGGAAGCTTCCCTGATGGGCGGGATAGTTGTGGATCAGAAGGACGATCCGCGGCACGCGGCAGATTCTCGCGGCCAGCAGGAATCTCCAGCCCAGGTCGCTCAAGGGGTAGCCCCCCGAGCTCAGCAGAAAGGCGTCCGGCTTCCTGTCACGGATGAACCGCGCGCAGCGGCGGACCGACGGGAGGAATCGAAAGGGACGGGCCAGCTGCTGCAGCCCGGTCAGAACCCGTGATAGGCCCCGCTTCCTTTCCGTGATCGACTTCTCGTCCAGGATGTGGAGCTCCGCGCGGGAGCCGAGGCGGGAGGCGTAGAGATCGCGGCCTGGATGAGCGCTGTTTATGACCATCAGGAGCCGGTCCTCTCTCGACGGCCAGCCGGTGATGATGTCCATGAGCACGGTGTCGTCACCGCCAATCAGGAAGCTGTGGGTGAAGAACATCACCTTGCGCGTCATGCGAGCTCGCGGCTCCAGATGCGGGCCCAATCCGCCTCGCCGTAGGCAAAGCGCCCGCAAAAGCGCCTGCGGACTTCCTGGCGCCGAGGCTCTTGCCACCAGAGGCGGGGATCTTCGATCACGCGGTTGACCGCCGCGGCCGCGGAGGCCGCGTCGTCATAGAGGATCCCGGCTCCGCGCAGTTCATCGAAGTAGGGGCGGGCCTCCTGCCGCATGACCCAATCCCCCGGGTCCCAGTAAAGGAGGGTGGGGATATCGGCGGCCAAAGACTCCAAGAACGTGGTCTGCGGGTGGTCGATGACGGCCAGGCGGATGCGGTCGAGCATGCGGCGCCAAGCGGCGGTCCTGGGGTCGAAACGGAGCCCGGGGAATTCATCCGAAAGCCGGGCCCGATGGCCCCAGCCGAAGTCGACGGGATGGAGCCGGATGAGCATCGATCTTCTGGCCGGATCCGAGAGGCAGCGGATGAACCGGGAGCGGTCCCGCAGATAATTCTCGAAACGATGCGAGGCCGGCGTGTAGTCAAAATGCCAACTGTTGGGGTAGCGCGGAAGCGAGGTGTTGACGAGGATCCAATCCCTGCTCGATCGGCCCGCGCTGCCGGCGCGCCTGGGGGGAAAATGCAATCTGGGATTGGGCATGCGCTTGAGGGCCGCGCCCCCGGGCGCCGAATCGTCCGTCCAGCCCCATGTCCAGTATTCGTCGGCGATGGCGCGCTCGTGCCTTTCCCGTTGCATGGATTGGAACATCCCATAGGCGCCGCCGTGCTGGGCGATGATGAGCCGGCCGCCCGCCTCAACGGCTTCGGCTGCGAGGAGCTTGAAATATTCGTTCGAGAACCACCCGACGGCCGTCTGCAGAAGCCGTGGAAGAGGCTGCCAGTCCGAAAGCACGAGATCCCTGAGCTTGGAGTATCCCTCCAGGAACAAGGTTGGGAAATGCGTCGGCAGGCATGAGGACAATATCTTCTCGAATTCATCCCGGTGCGGAAA
This sequence comes from Elusimicrobiota bacterium, assembly GCA_016212885.1. Classification (GTDB taxonomy): domain Bacteria; phylum Elusimicrobiota; class Elusimicrobia; order UBA1565; family UBA1565; genus UBA9639. The sequence continues at coordinate 57,044 of JACRDO010000168.1, forward strand.
GCCGCGCAGGCCTTGGCGCCTGGAGCCCGCTTCAGGCTCGAAACAGAAGGATTTCGGCAGTTCCGCCACGACCGGGCGCATGCCGCCGCGGGAGGCCAGGACGAGCGAGAGCGCGTGCCGCCGGTCAAAGTAAAGGTCGCTGAAGAAGCCGCCGCGGTTCTTGGGCATTCCAAGTCCACGGCTGAGCGCGGCCGCGAGGGTCCGGGGCCGGGATTTCCAGGCCGAGGCTCCAGGCCGCGCTTTCAGGGAGCTCATGCGGGGGAAACGGCGCAGCTCCGAGCGTATTCCGAGAAGCGGCATGAGCTCGGAGTAGACCTGCAGATTGAACTCGTCGCCGTACAGCCAGGAATTGTACTCCAGGGTGTTGCGGGGGGTGAGGTAGTCCGCAGGGTCGAGCCTCCAGCTGGCGAGCCGAGGGCAGGCCTCGGCCGCGGCTGAAAGATGCGTCCATCGGTCGCAAAGCGCGCTGACGAATCCCATGAGCCACGGGCCGAGCAGGATCCGCCAGTAGCGCGGGCTGCGTCTGACGCCGTGGACGCCGTTGAGATAGTCCGCCAGGAACTCGAGGAGCCGTTCCTGGGCCCTTTCGCAGCGCGCGACGGCGTCCTGCATCCGTCCGGGCGGATCCCAGGGATCCTCCAGGATGCGGCGGCGAAGCGGGGTCCATCGATCTTTCTGCCCGTAGGGAAGGCACCAGGGACCCAGGATCAGCAGCTCCTGCCGGGTGTCCCAGAACTCCGATATCGCGGTCGTCGCCAGGAACATAGATCAGGTGCGGACCGCAGAGATAGCGCCGGCTATCCAGCGGCGCATCTCATCCCTTTCAAGCCCGGCCAGCTGCGGCCGGAGCCAGACAAGAGCCGCCGCTGCGAGGGTGAAGAACGCCCCCGCCAAGCCCAGATGCCGCGCCAGAGAGAGCTTGCCGGCGATCGGCCCCGCGAGCGCGACAAGGCTGTGGCTGGAGTATGCCAGCAGCAGGAGCAGGGCCGGAGTCATTAGCTGGGAGGCCATGGGCCAACGCCAGCCGGTCTCCCGGCAGATGATGAGCCCTTGCAGGTTGACGATGGCGATTTGCGCTGCGACCATTTTGACCGCCAATCCGGCTGCGCCCAGCCCCAGGCCAGGGATCCATGCCGAGCCCGGCGCTACGACGAAATAGGCCGCGGGCAGGCTGATGGCGACTCCGAAGGCGGCGCTGAGGAGATAGATCCACGTCTTGCCGGTTGCTTGAAGGTAGGAGCCGTTGATCTGTCCGAGATTCGAGTGCACCGGATAGAAGAGCATCACGGCGAAGGTCAGCCAGGCTCCGGCATAGTCCGGCCCCACGAGGACCCCCAGGATCTCCCGGCTGAAAGGGATGAGGAAGCAGCCGATGGAAGCGGCGAAGAAATAGAGGGCCTGAGTGGACTTCAGGAAAAGGCGGCGCATCCGCTCATGATCCTTTGTCTCGTGGGCATGCGCGATCTCCTTCCAAAAGATGTTGACCAGAGAGGTCGCCCCGATGAGCGTGATGACGGAGAACTGCTGTCCGAAGGAAAGGAAGCCTTGCTGCACGGAGCCCGCGTATTTCTGGAGAAGCCAGCGGTCCGCGAAGTTGTAGACGAAGATGATCCAGGAAGTGACGACCATGGGAAGGCAGAAATCCGCGTATTCCCTCCAGATCATTTTGAAGCTTTCCCGCAGGGCATCCGTCGGCTCGAATTCCCACTTGAAGCGCAGGAGGAACAGGAGTAGGGCGCCGGCATATTCGATGGAGATGATCCCGAACAGGAACGGTACGCTCAGCAGGTCCAGCTTGATCCCCAGAAGGACGAGGAGGAGATGGACCACGCTGATCCCCAGCTGGAGCTTCTGAGCCAGGATGGTCTCTCGGGCGGATTCGGCGATCTGCTGCAGGGTGCGCCAGATCTGGTTGGCGAAGAAACCGGCCGCCAAAGCCAGGAAGACCAGGCCTTGCGGCTGGCCGAGCCAGAGGGACGCCAGCCAGGAGCGCGGAAGGAATCCGGAGATGAGCGCCAGAATCAAGACCTGCGCGGCCAGCCAGCCGGCATAGACTCCGTAGAAGCCCCGGCTCCTCTTCCTTCGGGAGATGAAGGTGTAGAACGCCGCGGCGCTGCCCATGTCCAACATGGGGACCATGGCCGCGAAGATGCTCAAAAGAAAGTTCATTGTTCCGTAACGGGAGGGCCCCAAGCCTTTGGCCACCAGTATCCCGGTTGCGAGGGAAACGAGGAGCCGCAGTCCGGTCCCGAGCAGGGCCGCGCTGAAACGGACCTTGACCTGGTGGCGCAGCGGGGGGGCGGGCTCGGGGATTCCCGCCAAAGGAGGGAACAGCTCTTTCATGAGGTTTTCAGCCGGAGCCGATCCCGGAGCCTCAGGATCCCCGCGGCAGCCAGAACCTTCTTGAAGACGAGCCGCGGCAGGATGGCGCGTTCCAATGACCGCAGATAGGCGTCCGCCCTGGCCGCTTCGCCGGTCGGGATGTCTTCTCTATCCCTGAACCGGCCCGAAACCTTATAAATGCTGCGGATGTATTCGTCTCCCGCGACCCGCTCGAAACCGGCGCAGCCCATTACATAGTCCAAAGTGGCCAGGGAGAAGTGATAGGTGTGGGCGTTCTGGAGGTACTCCAGGAAATTCCCCTTGCAGTTGGCTTTGATCCATCCGTAAATCCCGGGGACTTCGATGAAGAAATGCCCGTCGGGATTGAGCAGATTCCGGATCCTTCCCAGCATGGGGGCGAGATCCAGGAAATGCTCGAGGACGTGCTGGAGGATGAACAGGTCCGCTTTGCGGCCGTCTTCCTCCAGCCTCTCGATCCCGCCGACAAAAAGCCGCTCGACGCCGCTCAAGCGCTTGCCGAACTCGATGTTCCGGGACCCATAATCGGCTCCAGCCACGCTATGCCCGCGCGACTGGAAGATCGAAAGCGTAGCGCCCATGTTGCTGCCGAGCTCGAAGACGACTCCCGGCTTCGGCCCCAGGCGCCGCTCGACGAAGTCGAAGACGATCCGCCCCAGCCTCAGCCATTCCTGATATTTGGCGTTCTCGCCGCGGGACGCGCCCTCGTAGAGGGGGCGGTATTCGCTCTCATAGAAGCGGGCGTATGCGGATTGATCCATGCGCGGGTTGGTGCTCAAAAGCCCGCACTTCGCGCATACGGAGGTCTGCACTTGGAGCCCATAGCGGTCGACCTGCGCGAGGACCCTGAAATGCCGCTCTCCGCAGAAGCAGGGGACGGTCTCCAGGGCGTACTCGCCGTCCCGGATCTTCGCCGCGACGATATCCCGGACATTCTCCTGCGATGGCTGCAAAGCGCTGAAGAAAAGCCCGGAAGGAGGGAATGAAAATCTGCGGGAGATCAGGGCCTCTTCGAAGGTGGGCTTCAAGGTTGTTTATTGCGAAAGATCCTTTTGAGGCGGTCCTTCAGCGGGGCGGGAAGCTTGGAAAGGAAATATTTCCCCAGGTTGTATCCATATCCGATCTTCCGGAACGCGATCCAGAGCGGAGAACGAGGCCGAGGGATGATATCCGGTACCCGATAAGGGCCGGCATGAAGCAGCGCCTGATCGTAAGAGAAAGGCACGAATCGTTCTTTTCGGCATTCGACTATCAAAGAATAACTAGCGGCTTTGTCGTAGGGGCAGCCTCTCAATTCCTTGTGTTCGGCTATTTCCGAGTCATGGATGTCGCAGGGCCGGATCTTATGGAAGCCGTAATGCCTCAGCAATCCGGAAAGCATCTCATAGTCATAGCAGCACACATGGCCGTAGCCTGCCAGGATCTCAGAGAAGTCGGAGCTCAGCAAAAAGTTGTCATAACCAGCCGAAACGATGAAATTGACGAAAGCCTGCCCCAACCCCAGGGTGGTCTTGAGCCCGGAGCCGTCGTCCTTGATAAAGGCCTCCATTTGCTTGCGATCATTGTTGACATAGGCCGTCGCGAGCTTCTTCAGATCCGGGGTGAGGAGCCTCAAGATGCCGTCCTTCTGCATGACCCTGTTGATTTCACATAGCGCCTGCTCGATCTTGAAATGGCTGATATGCTCGATCACATGAGAACAGAAGATAACCTCGAACGCCTCATCGCGGTAGGGAAGGTCCCATGCCTGCTTCCTCAAATGGAACGGCTTGGCGACGATGTCATGATCCAAGACTTCCCACCCGTCCTTCTTCCACGAATGGCCGGCGCCTAGATTGAATTTTCTATGGGAGGTCCGTTTGTAATTCATCCGGCCTTGATCACTCTTCGTGGTACCTCAGCTTCTTGGCGATAGGCAGCTCTTTCGCGCTGATCTTCTTTTTCCCGTCGCCCAGGATCGAGGCGACTCTGCGGGCGTCACGGACCATCAGCTCCAATCCTCTCTTCTCCAAGGAGGCGGCCTGGTCGCTTCCATACATGGCCCTGTCCAAGGTAATGTGCCTTTCCAATGTCGTGGCCCCGAATGCCACCGCCAATACCGAGGGGAGGATGCCTCTTTCATGCCCGCTGTATCCGACGTCGCAATGATAGCGTTCCTTCAATGTCCTGACCGCGAGGATGTTGCATTCCTCGTCTTCAGAGGGATAGGTCGACACGCAGTGCATCAGGGTGAACGGGCAATCGGATTTCCTGAAGAGGTCCACCGCCCTGTCGATGATATCCAAGTCGCTCATCCCGGTGGAGATGAAGGTATGCTTCTTCTCTTCAGCCACCATCTTCAGCAGATCCGTGTGGGTCAGCATCGCCGACGCGACCTTGTTGTGCTTGAGGTTGTACCGCCTCAGGAATTCCTGGCTTTTCTTGTCCCACGCGGACGCAAACCATAAGATATCCTTTCCCTTGCAGTAGGCATCGATGGCATCGTAGTCCTTCTTGTCGAATTCCAGCCCTTCCTTCTGCGCCCGCTGGGTCGTCCCCCAGGGGCTCTCCCTCAGGGAATCCAGGAAATCCTTCTTGTAGACAATATCGATCGTCCTCTTTTGGAACTTGACCGCATCGCATCCGCATTCCTTGGCCATATCGATCAGCTTCTTGGCCGTTTCGAGGTCTCCGTTGTGGTTGATTCCCAACTCGGCGATAATGAACGGCTTGTTCATCTTCTCGGTCATGAGGCTCTCCTTTGCAAATCCCATCCGGTCGGCACGCCCCAGAAGCGGCAGTACGAGCAAAGAGGGACGTCGCTCCGTTTGCCGCGCTTATGGAGTTCAAGCCATCTCATCCGTTTGGCGCTGTTCCAGATCTCCGCCAGGGAATGTCTGTTCGCGTCTCCGATCACGCCCAGCCTTTTCGGATCGAATCGGACGCAGATCGAGACCTCCCCCCGGCTGTTGATCGCGAGGTGATGAAGGAAGTCCAGGCAGATCCCTATCTCCGGGATCGTGGGATCCCGCCTTCGATAGTTGAAGCTGCCCATCGGCGAATGCAGGACTCTCGTGGCCATTGGAAGCCCGAGCCGCTCATACCGCTTGGGATCCACTGCGCCGTTGAGCCTCAGCAGGGTCCAGGGCTTCCTTTCTTTCTTCAGCTTCAGGAATCGGGAAATGATCCGATATTGCTCGTCCGCTTCGGGGTCTTTCTCGATGATCGAGATCGCCATCGTGTCCAGGTTGCCGATGATCTCATCGGCCTTCTGGACCAATAATTTGCCGTTGGTGACGACGTTCGTCAGCTGCCTGCCGAACAATCCGACCGCTTCGCCGAATCGCGGATACAGCAAGGCCTCGCCGTTGTTGTGCAGTTGGACGGCGATGCCCGGCGGGAGCTGCCGCGCGATCTTTTTCGCCAGATTGAAATCCATGTCCCCATAGGCCAGCGCCAATTCGGGGTAATCCCTCTCCACCTTCCGCCTTCCGCATATCCAGCAGGCCTTGTTGCACCGGCTGGTAAGCTCGACATTGATGTTCGCCAAGCCGCCGAGAGGGCATCCCTTCATGTCACGGTCCAACCCCCGTCTATGACAAGGGCCTGGCCGGTCATATAGGCGGAGGCATCGGACGCCAGGTAAAGCAGCGCTCCCCGCAGGTCTCTCGGATGCCCGATCCTTCCGAGCGCCGTATTGCGCCGGAGCCGAAGGATGAACGGGTCATCCGGGGCTACGGCATTACAGCCTTTCTCTTCCACGTTGGAGAATGCTCCCGGCAGGACCGCGTTGCAGCGTATCCCGTAGCGCCCCCAGAAGGAAGCGGTATATCTCGTCAGAGCGAGCAGCCCCGCCTTGTTCGCGCTGTAGGTCGGAGGATTGAAGAAATGCGTCCCTTCGTATAATCGCGGGCTGGGAGAGATGATCCCGTACATCGAGCTGATATTGATGATGCTGCCCTTCCTCTTCTTTTTGAATCGCGCCCCGATGATCTGGGTGGCCAGCATCGCCCAGTAGATTCCCGATTCGAAAGCGGATCTCCATTGCTCATAAACGGACTCCTCCAGGCGCCCGGCAGGAGTATTGAAGCCGGTCCTGGGGCTGAAGTCATAGGCATTGTTGATCAGAACGTCGATATCGAATCTCTTGACCAGCTTCCTCAAAAGCGCGGAGAATGCCTTTCGCTTATAGAAATCCAGCTGATAGCAGCGGACTCTGTCCTTTCCGAATTGCTTTTGGTAGCGTTTTTCCTGCTCCCAAATCTTGTCCGAACGGCCCAAAAGGATCGTTTTTGAGCCGCATTCCAGGAATGTCTTCGCGATGGTGCGGCCGAAGAACCCGCTTGCCCCGGTGATGAGAATGCCCCTGCCGGAAACATCAAATATTTCTTGCAAGGGGGTTCTCATCTCTGACCGGCTCCTTTAAGGATTTGTCCTTGATGTAATAGGCGCAGAGTCCGAGATCTTCCCGGCCGTCGATCTGATGAGACTTCCAAAACGGCATGACATAGGCGGATATCTTCCCTCCAAGACGGTTGAGCTCTTTTCTCAAGAGGCCCGGCCTGAAAATATAAAGGGAGCCGTTTTCCAGATACTGGGGCCGAATCTCCTGCCGGCGGAGGCGATTCTTATAATCGTAGTTGACGCTGACGAAGCTGCCGCGCCGTTTCTCCCAGATGAAATGGTCTTCCAGCGTCGCGCATGAGAACAGGGAATCCGCCTTCTGCTCGGCGAACTGCTTCATCGCGTCGTCGATGTCGTTCTTCTCCCGCAAAGGAGAGGTCGCTTGCAGGAAAATGACTGAATCGATCTTCGATTTCCTCTTGTTTTCAATGGAATCCAGCGCATGAAGCAGGGCCTCTTCGGACCGCGCCGCGTCGCTTGCCAATTCCGCGGGGCGTTCGATGACGGCTGCGCCGTATCCGCGGGAGACGGCGGCGATCCTGACGTCGTCCGTCGAAACGAAGACCTCGTCCACGAGATCGGCGTTCCGGGCTTGGCTGATGGACCAGGCGATCAGCGGATGCCCCGCCAATTCCACGATGTTCTTGCGTGGGATCCCTTTGGAGCCGCCGCGAGCTGGAATTATCGCGACATTCACATCGCAATAGTATCATCCTTGACCATGGGTGTCAATTTTTGATATTTGACATGGGCGTGCCTCCTGAAACCGCGGCTTCGGCCGGGCGCTTGGCCGAGGTCCCTTGCGCCGCCTGCGGCGGCCTCGAAACCGCGCCTCTGTTTTCCTGCAGGGATCCGGACGGATTCGTCCCGGAGCCCTTTCATCTCGTCTCCTGCGTCCGCTGCGGGCTGATTTTCGTCAACCCCAGGCCTGACGCTCAGGGACTTTCCCGCTTTTATTACCGGGAATACTACCAGAAGCCCCCCGGATTCTTGAGCGGCCTTGTCGCGGCGTGCATGCGGGTTTTTCAGGATTACCGGGCTGGAAAGATCCTCGGGCGAAAGAAGCCGGGGCGCATCCTGGATGTGGGCTGCGGCGAGGGATCCTTTCTGGCCGGCTGCGCGGCGCATGGATGGGAGCCTTGGGGCGTGGAAACCTCCTCCGCCGGGGCGGCGCTGGCCCGCGGGAAGGGACTGAAGGTTTTCGACAAGCCTCTGGATGAGTGCGGATTGCCCGCGGCCTATTTCGACGTGATCACACTATGGCAATCCATCGAGCACGTGATGGATCCGGCCGGAACCCTGAGGGAGACCCGCCGGATACTCAAAGACGACGGCCTCCTCTTCCTGGCTTTCCCCAACAGCGACAGCCTCGAATTCAAGGCCTTCGGGCCTCGATGGTTCCATCTGGATCCGCCGCGGCACCTCTACCATTTCAGCCCCCGTACGATGGGGGGCCTGCTGCGCTCCTGCGGTTTTCAAGCCCTCGATGCGGATCATTTCTACTGGGACTACAATATCTTCGGCTGTTATCAAAGCCTGCTGAACCTCTTTTCCACTGAGATGAATTTCCTCTACAGGGCCCTGAAGGGGGTCAGGATGCCGCTGAGCCCCGGCCTATGGGCCTGGAACGTGTTCCTGATCATGGCGACCGCTCCGATCTTCCTGCCGCTGTCCGTGTTCGGCGCCTTGACCTCTGCGTGCATCGGCCGCTCGGGCTGCATCGGCTTCTATTCAGCGAAAGCGGGGCCGGGCCTTTCCAGTCCGCACGGTTAACCGCTATAATTGCGTGCATTTTTATGGCCACGGATTGGGTCCGCCGATACCGGATCGGGCTATTCGCTGTTTCGTCGATCCTCGGGATCTTCTTTTACGCCTCTTTTTTCCTGAACCTGCGCGCCTTGTCTGAATGGTCCGGAGCCGGATTGCTTTGGGGCTATCAGCTGTTCCACAACTGCATATCGGGCCGGCCGCTCCAAAGCTCGGTTTTTGCGACCATGTCCACTGGAGTCGTGGTGGGGTTCTCGCATAACCCCTACGCCTTCATCCATAACAACGTCATTCACGCGAACTATACGCCGTTCCTGTTCGCCTATTTCTGGGCCTTGCACCCGACCCCGGCGGCGTTGTACGCAATCCTTTTCTCATGGAACGTAGTCGGAACGGCTGTGTTCGCCTATCTCATCCTGCGGCAGATGGGCCCGCGCGACCTTCTGCCAAAGGCGCTTTTCGCATGGTCGATACTGCTGGGGAGCGGCCTCTTGAGCATCCTCGACCAGCTGGCGCACCTGTTGATGTTCGCCGGGCCTCTCTATCTGGCCGCGTACTATTTCTTCCGGGCGAAGCGTCCGGCCTGGTTCATGGCCTCCATCGCGGCGATCTGCCTCGTAGCCGAGGATGCCGCGATCGTCGCAGCTGCTTTCGGCGTCTACGGGATCCTGTTCGAGCCGGACCGCAAGGGATATGCGTGGAGCGCTCTCCTCTTCTCGGCATGCTATTTCCTGCTGGTGATCTTGGTCGTTCAGCCTGCGGCCAGGGCCGATCTGGCCTTGGTGGACAAGACCACCGCGGGCGCGATAGGCAAACGCCTTTTCGAGCTGAAGCCGAAACTGCTTCTGGAGAGCCTCTGGTCCATGTGCCCCGCGTTCACCCTTCTTCCGGCTTTCTTCATGGCGGCCTTTCTGGCCGGCTGGCCGCAGAGGCCCGAGCTCAAGCGGATCGCCGCGCTCGCCCTGCTGCCGGCCCTTCCCCACTGGGGGGAGTCCGTGGTGGTTGGAGGGGCGCATCATCTCCATCCGCCCTTCATGTTCGCCTACCTGGCTCTGCTGAGGATGCTGGGCGGCGTCGAGTTCCCGGCCGGGCCCGAGCTTTCTTCGCGCCGGATGAAGCTGCTTGCCGGCGCGACCGCCGTTTTCTTCCTGGGGTCGATGCGGGTGCAGGCGGGGAACTTGCCGAACAGGCTCAGGCCGGCGCTGCTCCGGCTCGCCGGGAAAGCCGGGAAGGCTCGGGCTTTGGAGCGCAGCCTCGCCGTGGAGATCGGATCCAATCGCGAGGTCGTCCGCGTCGCCCGGTCCCTGGCGCAGTCGAGCAGCCTCTCCTTTTGGACCAACAACCGCGCGGCGGGACTCCTCGGAGACCGCTCGGACCTTTGGCAATTCCCGGATTTCTTCGACCAGACGGACTACCTTCTGATACAGAAGGATGCGCTGGATCTCATCTATGCTTTCGATCCCCCAGATCCGGGGGGCTTGAGAGAGCTCTTCGCCAAGAACATCGGATGGCCCCTGCGCGGATCGCGCATGAGCGAAGCCATGCTGGCGGCGGTCAGGGACGCCCTGGTATCCGAAGAAAAGACGCACTGGATCGCTTTGGAGAACGAACACGTGCTGCTTCTTGAGAGGATCCGCAAGAAACCCTTCCAGGCGCCTCCGGAAACGGTCGGTTTCGGCTGGGTGCGCAATATCGGGCGGGCTCCACGGGGGATATCGTGAAATTCTTCCGGTCTTATCTGAACGAATTGGCCAAGAAGGTGCGCGGAGCCGATCCCGCGCAGCTGCAGGCGTGCGTCGGGCTCATCCGCCGCACGGCGGCAAACGGCAAGAAAGTGATCATCATCGGCAACGGGGCCAGCGCCACCATCGCGAGCCATGTCTCCATAGACTTGGTCAAGAACGCGCGCATACGCGCGGTCAATTTCAACGAGGCCGATCTGATCACCTGCCTGGCCAACGACTACGGCTACGACTCCTGGCTGGAGAAGGCCCTGGAGCTCTACGCGCGCGGCGGGGACCTGCTGATAGCGATCAGCAGCAGCGGCCGCTCGAAGAACATCCTCCGCGCCGTCCAAAAGGCCAGGGAGATCGGCATGAAGGTCGTTTCCCTCTCGGGGTTCAGCGCCGGAAATCCTCTGCGCAAGATGGGGGATCTCAATTTTTGGGTGAACAGCAACTCCTACAATATCGTCGAGATCACGCACAGCGCCTGGCTGGTCTCTTTGGTGGACTGCATCATCTCGGCCGATGAACGTCCCGCCGCGCCTGGGAGAAGACATGAATAAAGTCCTGATCACGGGGATCACCGGCTTCGTCGGCTCCCATCTGGGCGACTTGTGCCTGGAGAAGGGGGTCGAGCTCTTCGGTTTCCGGAGATACCATTTGTCCAACATGCGCAACGTCCACCACCTGGAGGATAGGATCCGCTGGCGCGACTGCGACATGCTGGACATGAAGTCCGTCTTGAAGGCCATCGACGCCATCCGGCCCGATGTCGTGTTCCATATGGCTTCGCAAAGCTTCGTGAGTCCCTCTTGGGACCATCCCCAAGTGTACATGGACGCCAACTATAAGATGACGGTCAACCTTTTCGAGGCCTGCCTCCATGCCGATATCAATCCGAGGATCCATATCCCGGGCTCGGGGGAGGAGCACGGCGAGATCGAGGAATCCGAGCTGCCGATCACGCCGTCCACGGTCCTGCGGCCGGTCAACCCCTACGCGGTGTCCAAGATCGCCCAGGACCTGATCGGATATGTGTATTTCCGCTCCTACGGATTGAACGTCATCCGGACCCGGGCCTTCAACCATGAGGGGCCCCGGAGGGATCGCGTTTTCGGCGTGCCGTGGTACGCGTACCAGATCGCCCGGATCGAGGGTGGCCTCCAGCCGCCTGTCGTGAAGGTCGGCCATATCGAGGACAGGAGGAATTTCACCCACATCCGCGACATGGTCGAGGCCTACTGGCTGGCCGTCGAGAAGTGCCCGCCCGGCGAGCTGTTCCTGATCGGCTCCGAGGAGGAAAGCCACATACATACCTTCAAGGAATCCCTTGAGATGCTGATCGCCATGGCCAAGACCCGCGGGATCCGCTACGAGATCGATCCCCAGTATGTCCGGCCGACCCAGGTGCCCAGGCTGATCTGCGACGCGTCCAAGTTCGCGGCCATGACCGGCTGGAAGCCCAAGATAAGCTTCGAGCGGATACTGGCGGACACCTTGGAGTACTGGAGGGGCGAGATCGCCGCCAATCCCCGCCGCTGAAGGATGAACGCCATGGGAGGATGGAAGGATATCTCCGCCTGCCGCGTTTGCGGCTCCGATGCGCTGTCCGAGCTGCTTGCGCTTGGCGAGCAGCCCCTGGCCAACGCGCTCAAGACCGGCCCTGCGGCCCCGGAAGGCCGCTATCCGCTGACGCTGCTGTTCTGCCGCGGCTGCTCCCTGGCGCAGATCCGCGAGACGGTGTCCAAGGAGACGCTCTTCAAGCGCTACGTCTGGGTTACGGGCACGTCCTCGACCGCGCGGGAATTCGCGCAGGTCTTCCTCAAGAGCGCCCTTCGGGTCAAGCCCCTGAAGCCCGGGGACCTGGTCGTCGAGGTCGCCTCGAACGACGGCACATTTCTGAAGCCTTTCGGCGGGGCCGGTTTCCGCATCGTGGGCGTGGACCCGGCCGAGAACATCGCCGCGGCGGCGGAGAAGGCGGGCGTCCCCACGCTCCCGGTCTTCTGGGGCCGGGAAACGGCCGAAGAGGTCGTCAGGCGCCAGGGCCGGGCCAAATTCCTGTTCGCCAGGAACGTCATCCCCCACGTCAGCGAGCTCCAGGAGGTCCTGGCGGGCATCGCATCCTGCCTCGACGAGGACGGCGTCGGGGCCGTGGAATTCCATTACGCCGGCAACATCCAGCGGCAGCTCCAGTACGATTCGATCTATCACGAGCACCTGTGCTACTTCACGCTCAAGAGCTTCAGCCGCCTCATCGAGGACCACGGCCTGGCTCCCATCCATCTGGACTTGAGCCCCATCAGCGGCGGCGCCAACATCGTCTATTTCGCCAAGTCGAGCGCGGCGTCCTCCGCTTCCGAGGCCTACCGGAGCGCGGAGCGCCGGGAGGGGGAGCAGGCCGTCAACGCGCTGAGCAGTTGGGAAGAATTCGCCGATGCCTGCCGCCGCCACAGGGACGCCGCCAGGCGGATGCTGGAGGAATACCGCGGGTCGAAGGTCGTGGCTTTCGGCGCTTCCGCCCGGAGCTCGACTTTCCTGAACTTCTGCGGCTTCTCAGGCTCAGACATCGCGGCCGTCATCGACAACAACCCTTTCAAATGGGGGCGGTGCACTCCGGGCTCCTCGATCCCCATCGTCCCTGTCCGGGAGGGCTTGGCACTGGAGCCGGCGCTGATATTCGTCCTGGCCTGGAATTTCAAGGACGAGATCGTGCGCGAGTGCCGGGGCAAAGGGTACAGGGGGCCGTTCCTGGTGCCTTTTCCCGGCGAGCCGCACCTGGCGGAAGCCGTGGAGGTTCCATGATCGAAGGTGTGAAAATCGTGCCGTTGAAGATCATCCCGGACGAGCGCGGCGCCATCATGCACGGCGTGCGCAAAGACGACATCCTCAATGAGTTCGGGGAGGTCTACTTCAGCAAGATATACTGCGAGGCCGTCAAGGGCTGGCATGTCCATGAGACCCTCATCCTGAACTACATCTGCGTGTATGGCCAGGTCAAGCTGGCGCTCCACGATCTGCGCGAGGGCTCCAAGACGAAGGGCGAGACACAGGAGATCTTCATGGGGATGGAGAACTACTGCTTAGTCCACATCCCTCCTGGGATCGCCAACGGGACCAAAGGCCTTTGGGCGCCGTTCTCCATCGTCGCCAATGTGGCTTCGGAGCCGCATAATCCGGACCTGAAGTATCGGCGCATCCACCCGGACGAAGGGGTCATCCCATACGATTGGGGCAGGCGCGTCTATTGATATCGAGGCATGAGGATCTTCATCACCGGGGCGGCTGGCTTCATCGGCAGGCATCTGCTCAAGCGCCTGGGATCTTCGCGCCATGAACTGCTGCTTCTGGCCCAGGACCGCCGGGAAGCGGAGAAGCTGAAGCCCCTCGGCCGCCGCGTGCTGGCCGGCGATCTCTCGCGGCTGGAGGTCCTCAAGCGCGGCATCCGCGATTTCGACCCGCAGGCCTGCGTGCATCTGGCCTGGGGTTCCATCCCGGATTATTCCTACAAGGCCAGCAAGGCGAACTTGGCCGCCTCCCTGCGGCTCTTCGATTTCCTTTCAAGCGAGACCGGCTGCCGCAGGTTCGTCGTCGCCGGCACGTGCGCCGAGTACGGCAAGACGCGGGGAGTCTGCAGGGAATCGGATCCTGCGGCCCCCCGCTCGTTCTTGGGCTGGGCCAAGCGCTCCTTGTTCTGCTGCCTGGATTATCCGTGCGCCCAGGCCGGCATCCGGCTCATATGGTTCCGGCTTTTCTACGTATACGGCCCGGGCCAGAGGAGCGGGTCCCTGATCCCCGGAGCGCTGCGCGCGTTGAGCAAAGGCGCAATCCCTGACATCCGGACCCCCATGAGCGCCAACGACTACATCTATGTGGGCGATGTGGCCGACGCCTTATGCCGGGCCCTTCGCAGGAACATCCCTTCCGGGGTGTACAACCTGGGAAGCGGGAAGCCCACGCGGGCGATCGACGTGTGCCGCCGAGTCGAAAAGGCGCTGACGGGCCAAAGCCGCCTCTCGGAGAGGCTCGCAAGGCGCTCCGCTGGGGGGGCCGTCCGCTTCTGGGCCGGCATGGAGAAGACTCGCAGACTTCTGCGCTGGGAGCCGAGAGTCGCTTTGGAGCAGGGGATCCAGCTGTGTCTGGAGTCTCAGCGCGGGCTTCGCCCGCAGCCCAAGAGAGCTATGAGCCATGAGCCGTGAGCTGTCGTCAACGGCCCTCATAAGGTCGTGGCTCAAGGCTCACCGCTCAGAGCTACAAGAAATATGCGCGCCGTACCCGGTGTCTTCCGATACAAATCTTCGCGGCGCGCAAAGATTCCACAGCTTTGTGGCTCAGGAGGGGTTGAATTGATCATCTCAAAGACGCCGCTGCGCATCAGCTTCGCCGGGGGGGGCACGGACTTGCCGTCGTTCTACAAGAGCAACGGCTACGGCGCGGTCCTCAGCACCAGCATCAATAGCTACATCTATGTGACGGTCAAGAAGCACACGGCCTTGTTCAATGAGCGGATCCGCTTGAATTACTCCGAATCGGAATTGCTCGACGCCCGCGACAAGGTGAAGAACCCGATCATCCGCGAATGCCTGAAATTCCTGGCTATCGACGAACGGATCTACATCAGCACCATCGCCGACGCGCCGGGCCAGTCCGGCCTGGGGTCCTCCAGCTCCTTCTGCGTCGGGCTGCTCAACGCCCTCTATAAGTTCAAGCACATGAGCGTTTCGGTCGGCCGGATCGCGGATGAAGCCGCGCACATCGAGATCGACGTCCTCAAGCGCCCCATGGGCAAGCAGGACCACTATGCCGCCGCTTTCGGCGGCCTGAACTACCTGAGGTTCCATGCCGATGGGACGGTCACGGTCAAGCCCGTCATCATCCCTATGAAGCGGCACAACCTTCTCTTCAACAGCATGCTCTCGTTCTGGACCGGCGTGTCCAGGCCTTCCGAGAGCATCCTGGCGGAGCAGGACCGCAACAACCCCCGCAACAGCGGCCTGCTCCTCGCGATGCGGCAGCAGGCCGAGGATCTCTGCGGCCTCCTCTATCGGGAGGACTTCTCCATGGACCGGTTCGGCCGGATCATCCATGACGGTTGGGAGATGAAGAGGAAGCTCGCCTCCCAGATCACGAATTCCTCCATCGACCGGTGCTATGAGCTGGCGATGGGCAATGGGGCTTATGGAGGGAAGATATCCGGCGCCGGGGGCGGGGGCTTTCTGAACGTCTTCGCGGCCCCGGAGAGGCTTCCCGTGATCTCGAAGGAGCTGGAGCGCGAGGGCCTGGTCCCATTCCAATTCGATATCGACGCATCCGGCGCCACCGTGACGGAGCTGGATTGACGTGACTCCGGCCCTGTCGCAGGCCGTGATCCTGGCGGGGGGGCGCGGGACCCGGCTGAAGCCGCTGACGGATTCCAGGCCCAAGCCCATGATCGAGTTCCACGGGCGCCCGTTCCTCGAATATCTCATAGAGAATCTCCGGGAGCAGGGCATCCGAAAGGTGCTCCTCCTGCTCGGCTATCTGCCGGACGCGGTCCGCGGACATTTCCGCGACGGAAGCGGCTTCGGGGTGGAGATCCAATATTCCGTGACGGAGGAAACCGATGACACCGGCCGGCGAATGCGGCTCGCCGAGTCGAGGATCGACGACGTCTTCCTTTTCATGTACTGCGACAATTATTGGCCGCTCCGCCTCGGCGACATGCTGCGCCGCTATGAGGAGAGCGCGGCCGAAGCGCAGATCACCGTCTACTCGAACAAGGATCAATACACGCGGAGCAACGTCCAAGTGCTGGACGGCCGGGTGGCGCTCTACGACAAGCTCCGCGCTTCGCAGGGCCTGCAAGGAGTCGACATCGGCTACGGCATCTTCAAGAAAAGCATTTTCCGTCACCTGGGAGCGGGAAACATGCATTTCGAGACGGAGGTCTATGCGCGGCTGGTCGAAGAGCGGCAACTGGGGGCCTATGTGACCGATCATCGCTACTACAGCGTCGGCTCTTTCGAGCGGCTCAAGCTGACGGAAGAGTTCCTGCGCCGCCGGCCCGCCATCATACTCGACCGGGACGGGGTCCTCAACCGCAGGGCGCCCAAAGCGGAATATGTCAGGACTTGGAAGCAGTTCGCCTGGGTTCCGGGGGCGCGGGAAGCCCTGCGCATGCTCAAGGAGGCGGGATACCGGATCATCGTGGTGACGAACCAGGCCGGCATCGCGCGGGGCGCGATGACCGAGGCGGCCCTCCGGGAAATCCATGACCGGATGAGGAAGGAGGCCGGCGATTGCGGCGGGGGGATCGACGCGGTCTACCATTGCCCGCACGGCTGGGACGAGAGGTGCGAATGCCGCAAGCCCCGCCCTGGCATGCTTTTCAAGGCGCAGCGCGACCTGCATCTGGATCTGACCCGCACCTTCTTCATCGGCGACGACGAGCGGGATGAGGAGGCCGGGCGGGCCGCGGGCTGCAAAACGGCGCTGGTCTCTCCGGAGCGCCCCCTGCTGCGGATTGTCCGCGAGACGGTTTTAAGCTAACATCCCTTCCGGCCGCGGCCATCCGATGCCCAAGCTTTCGCTGATCGTCCCGGTCCACGACGAAGAGCTCTCGATCGTTCCGTTCTATCAGCGGACCCGTCCGGTGCTGGAGTCCCTGGGCGTCGATTGGGAGCTGGTCTTCGTCAACAACTGCAGCAAGGACGCTTCCCTGAAGCTCATCCTGGGCCTGCGCGAGAAGAATCCGCGGGTGAAGGTCATCACGCTCTCCCGCGACTTCGGCTACCACGCCGCGCTCGTCGCGGGACTCTCCAGCCGCGAGAGCGATCTCTACGCCGTCATCGATGTGGACTGCGAGGACCCGCCGGAGATGCTGGAGAAGTTCCATGCGGAGATACGCAAGGGCGCGCACACCGTGTATGGGATCCGCTCCCAGCGCGACGAGCCCCCCACGATCATCTTCTTCCGCTGGCTGTTCTATTGGATCAACCGGCGCATCGCGGACGCGCCGGTGATGCTCTGGATGGCCGAGTTCTCGATGATCACGCGGGCCGTGCGCGACGCGATCCTGGCCAACAAGACCACCTTCCCGTTCCTGCGGGCCGAGATGGGCAACGTCGGCCTGAAGATGGCCGGCCTGCCGTATTTCCGGGCCCGCCGCCAGCACGGGGTGACGCACTACAACCTTTTCAGGATGATCCGGTTCGCGATCGGCGGGTTCATGTCCTCCTCGACTTTCCCGCTGCGATTCGCGGCCTATTTCTCGGTCTTCCTGATGGCGGCGTATGTCGGCGCGGCCGCGCTCTTTCGTCTGAATCTCTCCCAGGCGGCCCAGCTCGCGGCGATCTCGGCCTTCTTCTATCTCCTGGTCACGATCCCCACGGCCTCGCTGTATCTGGCGCGCACCTACAAAGACGTCTCTTCCAGGCCCGTCTTCTTCATCGATCCCGACAACACCTATTTGTCTTGACGGCTCGGGGGAGGAGCCTGCGCCTGCTTTTCGAGGGCCTCCGGATCCGAGGCCGTCTTGGGATATGGAATACGAAGGATGCGGCGGATCCACGCGGCGAACGCGTTGTGCACGGTCTTCTGCGGAGGCAGATCTTTGAAGTCAACATAGCTGGGTTTTTTAAAAGCGCCTGAGGCATAATCGAGCAAAACGGTCTTGCCGTAGGGCACGAGCTCGGGCTTGTCGCTGTCCAGGATGAGGAACCCGTCCGGAAGGAACTTGACGCCTGGCCGGATGAGGAAGGCCCTTCGGCTCCTGTCCCCGGTCCAAAGATGGACCGCGGACTCCAGAAAAGACTCATGGTCGAAGACGGAGGCTCTCTTGGCGATGTAGAGTTGGGGCAGGCGCAGAAGGAGGGCGTCCTCCTTGGGCCAGTCCGCAAGATGCTCCAGGATCATATCCCGGACCCTCATCTGCCGGCGGTTGGCTTCCACCCAGGCCCCGGAGATGCCGACGCTCGACGCTATCGCCAGGCCCACGACAACAGGCCCGAGAACTCTTGACCAGCCTAGAGTCCTGCATCGCGCGAACAGGCCCGCAAGGATCATGGTCAATCCCATAACGGCGACCAGGTTCAAGCGGTTTGCATCGCTGGTCGGAACCGGTATGCAGCTTGAAACAGCGACCGGCACATATCCCAAGACGTAGAAGCCGAGGCCCAAGAAGACTAGCCGCGCCGCCGCAGGAGGCTCCTGCGCTGGTGTGGCTTCAGTGGAGCCCATGGGGACCGCGAGCCATGGCAGCAGCAGCGCGAGGAGCATCATCACGGGAGCGGTCCTCCACGCTTGGATGATCGCCTGGAAAACGGACCACAGCTGGTCCGGCCCGAGATTGGCGTTGATGGAGGCTAGGTACACGTAAAAGGCGTGGTAAGGGGACATGGGAACGGTCTTGGTGAACGGAACGCCGAAGAAAGCGGGAAGCATGAAGCGCTTGTAGCCCACAGCCAGCAGAGTCAGGGCGAACGCCAGCAGCGTCGATCGCCAAATCCTTGCGCGTCCGGCGTCCTTGCCGCATTCCGGGACGATCAGATACAGCGGAGCCAAGAGAACGCAGGAGTCGTATAGAGCGGGGGAAGCGAGGAAGGCCAGCGCGGAAAGGAACAGCATGGCGTTGCGTCCGGTCCGGACGTAGCTGAGATGGGCCAGGTAGGCGAGCAGGAACATCGCCGCGGACAGCGGAACGATCATCGTTCCCATCCAGAACAACGTGACATCCTTGCTGGGGTAAGCCAGGAAAAGCATGGCCGCCAGCAAGGAGGCGGATCTCGGGCAGCGGAAGGCCAGCAGGACGCGGCAGATGCAGAACGCCAGGAGGATGTTGATGCACAGCTCGGTCAAATGCCAACCCAGAGGGCGGATGCCGGAGAGCGCGTATACCGCCACGCCCAGGGGGATGCCCAGAGGACGGTCCACGGCGTTGGGCTCTTTGGCGAGCCGGCGCAGGATGGCGGACGAAGACCCCGCCTCCTGGTATTTCTCCATATGAATCCAGTCGTCCCGGTAGAATCCCAGCTGCGCGATCCGGGGCCCTCCGCAGCATAGGAACGCCGCCAGTGCCAAGAGGACATAGGGGGCAGAAGACGACGCGAGCCAGGACACGACAGCTTGGCGGAAGGCGCCTGGGCGGCGGGAATTCTCGGCGGCGGGATCCGGCATGCGCTTATTGCAGGCGATCAAGCACGGAATACGGGCAATTCTTCGCCAAAGACGCGAGCCTGTCCCTGGCCGAGGATGCCCGGATATCGGCGTCGTTCCATTTGGCCCCGCCGACCAGCACGAATTTCCCGTCAAGGGACTCGGCCACGACATCAAGTTCCACCGGACCGCCGTCCATCCCCGTGCCCCACCAGCGGCTGGACCTTCAATATTTCGACGGCCCTTCCGTAGAGAGGGGCGGATTCGTCCAGGACCAGGCCGTGCATCATCCTCTGCGAGGAGCCGCACAGCACGATGTTGAACGCCTGCGGCCATATACGACCACCAGGGCGCCCCCGTCCGCGCTCAGGGCGCGCGTCAGCCGCTTTTTCTCGTCGGTCCTGTCCAGAAAGGGCAATTTCATTGGAATGCCGCATTTGTATTCTGCTTGACAAACATAATGTTTGTCAAGCAAAATACGGGTGCGCCCATCCTATCAAATACGGTTGAAGCAGGGCCTGCTCCCGGAGGCCGCCTCGCCCACAGGCGTGAAATGATAAAATGATCGGGCATCGAAAATCCCAGCGGCGCGAACGCCGGAGGGGGAAAAATCATGAAAGTCGTCATCCTGGCCGGCGGCTTCGGCACCCGCATCAGCGAAGAGTCGCACCTGCGGCCGAAGCCGATGATCGAAGTCGGGGGAAAACCGATCCTCTGGCACATCATGAAGATCTTTTCCCATTACGGCTTCCATGATTTCATCATCTGCCTCGGGTATAAGGGCTACATGATCAAGGAGTACTTCGCCCACTATTTCCTCCATGAGTCCGACGTCACTTTTGATTTCGCCCACCAGCAGGAGCAGATCATCCATCAGAACCTTGCCGAGCCGTGGAGGGTGACGCTGGTCAACACCGGCATAGACACCATGACCGGAGGCCGGATCAAGCGGGTCCAGAGCCACATCGGGGACGAGACCTTCATGCTGACCTACGGCGATGGGGTCGCCGACGTCAACATCAAGGATCTGGCGGCGTTCCATTCAAGCCATGGCCGCTTGGCGACCGTCACCTCCGTGCAGCTGAGCGGGCGTTTCGGCATGCTGGGCATCGAGGAAGGCGGCAAGGTCCTCGCTTTCTGCGAGAAGCCCAGGGGGGACCGATCCTGGATCAGCGGCGGCTTCTTCGTGCTGAGCTCGCGCGTGCTGGATTATCTCTCCGGCGACCAGACGATATGGGAGAAAGAGCCCTTGATGCGCCTGGCGGCCGAGGGGCAGCTGCACGCGTTCCAGCATCAGGGCTTCTGGCACCCCATGGACACCCTGCGCGACTATCAGCTGCTCGAATCGCTTTGGGCGCAAGGCAAGGCTCCGTGGAAGGTTTGGCCGGATTGAAGATGATCGACACGGCCTTCTGGAAAGGGCGCAGAGTTTTCCTGAGCGGCCACACCGGCTTCAAGGGCTCCTGGCTGTCCATCTGGCTCCATAGGATGGGCGCCCTGGTCCTCGGCTATGCCCTCGATCCCCCGACCAAGCCGAGCCTCTACGATCTATGCCGGGTCGGCCGGCTTCTCGATTCCCGCATCGCCGACATCCGGGATGCGGGGCGCCTGGCGCGGGCCATGCGCGCAGCGAGGCCCGAGGTCGCATTCCACCTGGCGGCCCAGCCGCTCGTGCGGCGTTCCTACCAGGAGCCTCTCGAGACTTACTCCACAAACGTGATGGGTACCGCCAATTTCCTCGAGGCCGCGCGGCGCTGCCCCGGGGTGCGCTCCATCGTGGTGGTCACGACCGACAAGTGCTACGAGAACCAGGAGCGGCTGCGGCCTTTCCAGGAAAATGAGCCGCTCGGCGGGCATGATCCGTATTCGAGCAGCAAGGCCTGCGCCGAGCTGGTCGCGGCCGCCTACCGCAGATCTTTCTTCTCCGGCGAGCATGGGATCGCTCTCGCCACTGCCCGCGCCGGCAACGTCATCGGCGGCGGCGATTGGGCTGAGGACAGGCTGGCGCCGGATTGCTTCCGGGCATTGCTCAAGGGCGAGCGCGTCCTCATCCGGAGTCCCCGTTCCCTCCGCCCGTGGCAGCACGTGCTCGAGCCGCTGGGCGGCTACTTGCTCCTGGCTGAAAGGCTCTACAAAGGCGGGGCGGAGTACGCCGAGGCCTGGAATTTCGGTCCCCGAGCGTCCGACGCCAAGCCCGTGAAGTGGGTCGTTGGGGAGATCTGCCGCGGGTGGGGGGCGGGCGCCGGCCGTTCTCCGCTCGCCCGCCCTCGCAGGCGTTCTGGGAAGCCGGAGAGGGCGGGCGCCGCGTTCAAGCTCGACAAGGGCAAGCATCTCCACGAAGCGCATCGCCTGATGCTGGACTGCTCCAAGGCCAAAACCCGCCTGGGGTGGGGTCCGAGATGGGACTTGTCAAAAGCAATCGACAGGACAGTGGTCTGGACCAAGGCCTATTCCCGAGGCGAGGACTTGCTTGAAGTATGCGAAAGCCAGATCGACGAATATCTCAGGGGCTGAGCGATATGCCTGCGCCCAAGAGGAATCCAACCGAGCGGAAGCTGCGGGCCCAAGTCATGCGCGCGGTCAACGAGTATTGCCGCGAAATCCACGCGCGCAAGAAGGCCTTCAAGCCCGGAGATCGGATTCCTTACGCCGCCCGGGTCTTTGATGGGCGGGAGGTTTCCAATCTGGTCCATTCCTCCCTGGATTTCTGGCTCACCGCGGGCCGGTTCACAGACGAGTTCGAGCGGCGCCTCTCGGGGTTCCTCGGCGTCAAGCGCTGCTCGCTGGTCAATTCGGGCTCTTCGGCCAACCTGCTCGCTTTCATGGCGCTCACCGCCCCCGAGCTCGGCAAGCGCAGGATCCTGCCCGAAGATGAGGTCATCACGGCGGCCGCCGGCTTTCCGACCACGGTCGCCCCGATCATCCAGTACGGCGCGGTCCCCGTGTTCGTGGACATCGATCTGCCGTCCTATAATGCGGACTGCGGCCTGCTTGAAAAAGCGCTTTCGTGCAGGACCAAGGCCGTCATGCTCGCGCATACCCTGGGCAACCCCTTCGACCTGGCCGCGGTCAAGAAATTCTGCAACAGGCGCGGCTTGTGGCTCATCGAGGACAACTGCGATTCCCTCGGGGCAAGAGTTTTTCTGGACGGGCGCTGGCGCTGCACCGGGACCGTCGGGGACATCGGGACTTCCAGCTTCTATCCGCCGCACCATATCACCATGGGGGAGGGAGGGGCGGTCTACACGGGCGATCCCCTGCTCAAGCGGCTCGTGGATTCCTTCCGGGACTGGGGCCGCGACTGCTGGTGCCCCACCGGTCGGGACAACACCTGCGGGCGCAGGTTCGCGCGCCGGTACGGGAGCCTTCCTCTCGGCTACGACCACAAATACGTCTACGCTCGCTTCGGCTACAATCTCAAGGCGACCGACATGCAGGCAGCTGTGGGCTGCGCGCAGCTGGAAAAGCTGCCCGGGTTCATCGAGGCCAGGAAGCGGAACTGGAAAGCGCTCAGGGAAGGGCTCGCGCCGCTTTCCGACCGTTTGATCCTCCCCGATCCCTCGCCCGGTTCGGACCCGAGCTGGTTCGGCTTCCTGCTCACCGTCAAGGAGGGCGCCGGATTCAAGAGGGACGAGATCGTACGCCATCTGGAAGGCCGGGGCATCCAGACCCGCATGCTGTTCGCCGGCAATATCCTCAGGCATCCGTGCTTCGAGGAGCTGTGGCGGGCCGGGAGCGGGTTCAGGATCGCGGGGAACCTCCGGAACTCCGATCGCGTGATGCGCGACACCTTCTGGATCGGGGTCTATCCCGGCTTGACTCCTGAAATGATCGCGTACGTCGTCGAGGCGTTCGCGGAATTCTTCCGCCGCTATTGAGGTCCCGCCGCCGGAGGAATCAGCATGTTTCCTTTGAATTCTTCCCTATCCAATAGCGGCGTCATGTCTTCCAGGGGCATCGAGACGATCCTTCCATCCGGCGCGATGCGGGCCGTTACCCGCGGCAGGGTCATCTCGTCGGGGGACGTCAGGACTTCGCATACGACCGGGCCGTCCATCGCCAAGACCTCTCTGGAGACCCTTTGGATATCGGCATTGTCGGCCATCCGGGCGGTCTTAAGGCCGTAAGCTGCGGCCACTCGGACGACATCCGGGAAGGTCAGGCCGCTTTCCGCATTGGCCGCCACGAGCCTGCCGAAGTGAGCTTTCTGAGACAGCGCGACGGAGGCATAGCCGCCGTTATTGAGCACGAAGTATTTCACGGGCAGATCCAATCGCCGGACCGTCTCCAGCTCCTGTATATTCACTTGAAATCCGCCGTCGCCGTTGATGCAGATTGTCCGGCGCCGGCCTGAAGCCAGACAGGCTCCGATGGCTCCGGGTACGCCTGTTCCCATTGCACCCAAGCCGGGAGCGTTCAATATGCGCTGGCCATGTTTGACCTTAAAGGCTTGCATTAGGATATCGCTGCAGGTCCCGGAGCTGCCCGGGACAATCAAATCCGACGCGGTCAATTCGCCGGATAGCATATCCACGAGAGCATAAGTGCTGACATAACCGGTCCCTGTTTCCCGGCATTCAGGAAGGACCGCCGGATACTTTGCCTGCCACCCTTTTGCCCGGGCAAGCCAGGCGTCGAAGGCCCGCCTTCCCAGGGAGTCGGACTGCGCAATGAATTCGTTGATGAAATCACCGGCGTCCGCGCAGATCGGGACATGGATCTCCGTCTGCATCTTGTCGATCTCCGCGCGGTCCGCATCCACCAGGATCTTTTTCGCGGCCCGGGCGAAGTTCTTGTGGTCGAACGCAAGCGAGGGCATATCGAGCCTTGCGCCGATGACGACGATGCAGTCCGAATTCTGCTGCGTGAAATTGGCGCCGCGCTGTCCTGTGCCGCCCGGCCGGCCGCAGTAGAGAGGGTGGTCTTCCGGCAGCATGTCCATGGCTTTCCAGGTAAGCAGGACCGGAACTCTCAGTCTCTCCAGCAGTTTGGCAAGCGCCGGGACGGCGTTTGCCAGGCGGACGCCATTGCCGAACAACAGGACGGGCCTTTCGCTCTGCCGGATGATCTTGATGGCGCTGGCGACGGCTTCCTTCAAGGATGATTTGTCGGGACAGGCGGCCTCTTTAGCGTCAAAACCGGCAAGCCTGCTTTCATCAATCTGCGAAGATTGGACGTCCAGGGGGATGTCGATCCATACCGGCCCGGGCCGCCCATGCGTCGCCAAGTACGCCGCCTTTTCCAGGTGGGTGCGGATCGATTCCGGGTCCAGCACGGTCGCCGCATATTTGGTGATCGGTTTGACGATGGAGACGATATCGATCTCCTGCTGCCCGAAGGTGCGTACTCCCCGGCTGCCGATTAGATCCGCGCGTTTTACCTGCCCGGAAAGGAAGAGGCACGGGCTCGATTCGACCCAGGCGGCGGCGACTCCCGTGACCGTGTTGGTGCCGCCCGGCCCCGTTGTCACCAGCGCCACGCCCAATCTGTTCGAATATTCGCCGTAGGCTTCGGCGGCGAAAGCGCAGGCTTGCTCATGGAGGCAGCAGACATACTCGAGCTTCTTGTTCCGGCCGAGCGAATCGGCCAGGTGCATGCAGCCGCCGCCGGTGATGAGGAAGACATGTTTGACGCCCTGCATCGCCACGAAATCAAAGACATAATCCGATAATTTCATAAAGA
This sequence comes from Elusimicrobiota bacterium, assembly GCA_016212885.1. Classification (GTDB taxonomy): domain Bacteria; phylum Elusimicrobiota; class Elusimicrobia; order UBA1565; family UBA1565; genus UBA9639. Next base: position 82,090 of record JACRDO010000168.1, read on the forward strand.
CTGGCCGTAATAGGCGGCTTTCCCATGCTTGCGTGAAAAATGCTTGTCGATCAATCCTTTTCTTATCTTCTTCAGATCCGGCTTGATCGCCAGGGAGAGGACAGCCATTTTGGCCAGCTCTTCCAGCACGACGCTGTTGTGAACCGCTTCTTCGGGCGTCTTGCCCCAAGTGAATGGGCCATGGCAGGCGACCAGGACCATTTTTACCTCTTCGTACGACAATTTCTTGAAGGCATCGACTATCTGATTGCCGGTCTCCTCCTCATAATCGCCTTGAAGCTGGCGGTCGGTCATCGCTTTAGTGCAGGGCACCGACGTCGGCAGATAATCCGCGTGGGTCGTGCCGAAGCAAGGGATGGGTTCCATCGCCTGCGCCCAGGCAGTGGCGTAAGTGGAATGAGTGTGCGCTATCCCGCCGATCTTCGGGAAGTTCTTATAAAGTGCAACATGGGTCTTGGTGTCCGAGGAAGGCCGGCATTTGCCGTCCACGATCTTATTGTCCAGATCCACGATCGCGATCTGCTTCGGCGTCAATTCCTCATAAAGAACGCCGCTCGGCTTGATGGCGACCAGGCCTCTTCCCCTGTCTATCGCGCTGACGTTGCCGAAAGCGTATACCACCAGGCCTTTCTTCGAAAGCTCCAGGTTGCACCGCCAGACCGTTTCTTTCAGCTCCTTTATTGATCCCATATCAGTCGTTGATCCAGTAAGCCAGCTCGATCTTGCGGTCGGATCTCTTGCCGATCTCCACGTCCGCATAATAGGAGTCGCCCTTGAAATAGGTCGTGGAGATCTCTTCGATGATGACGCCGTTCTTCGTCTTGAACGAATGTTCCGCGCCTCTTTCCACCGTGATCACGTCGCCGGTCTTCAATTCGTCCTTTTTGCCTTGGATGTCGATCGTCAGATCGCCGTGGAGGACGTGAAGGGTTTCCTCCTTGAGTTTGTGGCGGTGCGACGGGTAATTCTGGCCCGGGAACATGACGAGCAGCATCTTGCAGTATTCCCGGTTGAACACCCGGATCAAGACGGCCCCATGCTCTTCGAACCGGTCGATGCCCAGATGGGAGGAGATCTCCATATCGACCTGGTTCGGCAGGAAGACCCTGGCCGTCCTGAGCGTTTCCTTCAAACGAGTGATGATCTTCTCCACTTTCTCCCGCAAATGCTTGACCTTGAGCTCGGCGAACAAAATCGGCTTATTCCTCTCGATCGCGGTCTGCGCCGTGAATTCCGTATACTTGGAGAAATCCCGGGCCAACGCCTGACCCGAGACGTTGGGCAAAGCGAAGAAAACGTCCGCGGCGCTCAGTTTGTCGCCTTTCGCGATATCCCGCGAAGCGAAAGCGCCTCTGAACAGAGGGATCAGGTCCCGCTTTTCATCCGCGCTGATCTCCATCCGGGCGTTTTCCACGCCGCACATCTCACAAGCTTCTTTGGCTCTCAGAAGCCACTGACGGATCTGTTCCGGGGTGGAAGAATAGGCATTCAATGGATACTTCGCCGTCGGCACTCCCACGTGCCTTTCAAGGACCGCTGCCCCCTTCCCGATCGCGATGCCGACCGCGTCGCAATTATCGGGGGACTCATGGGTTGAGTAGCCGACGGGCGCGGCCGGGTATCTTCTCTTCAGGAGGTCGATCTGGTTCAACTGCAATTGGCGCTTCGAGGTCGGATAGGCGGCGATGCAGTGCATCAGACAGAAGTTCTTTTTCCTATGCTGGAAGAAGGCCGCCACCTTATCGATGTCTTCCAAAGCCGCGCCGGCCGTAGAAGCGACGATGGGCAGGTCGGACTGGGCGATCCTTTCCAGCAGCGGCCAGTCGATGAACGAGCAGCTGGCGACCTTGATGATCTCAAAGCCGAACTTCTCCATCAGATCGACTGATTTTTCGTCCCAGGGGGTATTGATGGGAATGTAGCCGAACCGGACCATCTCGTCCTTCAATTTCTTGAAATGCTCCTCGCTCAATTGGGTCTCCGTGAAGCGTTTGACATACTTCATGTCCATCCGATCTCTGTAATCGGGGTGGATGAAGCTGGGGTCCCGGCGCTGGAGCTTGAAAGCGAATTTGAAATCGAATTCCTTGGTTACCGCGTGGAATTCCCTCAGGATTCTTATCCCGTGCTCCACATCCCCCATATGATTGTTGGCCATTTCCAGGATGAACAGCGGCTCGGAGTTGAAATCGATCATTTTCTTCATCCTCCTTTGTCTATCTTGCGAATCAGCTTGCGCAATCCGCGCATCTCTTTGACGGCATAGGATGGTTTGGCCGCCAGCAAAGAGGCCTTTTCCCCGTAGCCGTTCAAGACCGCGACGGAGCGGATGCGATGATCCTTCGCGGCGATGATATCGCCGCAGGCATCTCCGACCAGGAGCGTATCAGCCGTCTTCAGGCGCAGCCGCCTCAACAATTCGCCGAGGGCTTCGGTTTTGCTTAGATGAATTCCCGCATGCATATCCGGCGTAAAAATCCCGCTGAAGAAAGCGTCCACTTTGAGCAATTTCAGCATCCTCTTCGTTGGGAGCATTCTTTTGTTGGTGAGGACAAAGAGCTTGTATGAACTTCTTGACAATGCTTCCAGTGTCCGTCTTACTCCGTTTAGAAGTCTTGTCCTGCCGTATTCGCTCGCATCATAGAAGGAGCGGAAATAGCCGGCGACCAGTTCCTCCTGCTCTTCCCGGATATCCGGCATGACGAATCGGATCATTTCTTTCAATGGCGGGCCGATAACCGCCTTCCGATCTGTCGAAGCGAAAGGCAGGCCGGCTTTTCGGAACGCCCTCTTTAGGCAGTCGAGGATGTCTCCGGCCGAATCGATCAATGTCCCATCCAAGTCAAAAATAATATTTCTTATCATCCACCCGGGCTTTCTTAAAGCGCGTACAGAACAGTATCATAAATTTCTTGCAGATGATGCCGCAGATGGAATTTATAGCCGGGATTGAATTCGGCGACCTGCAAGGGCAGCTCCCATAAATGAGACGGCCTATGATAGACGCATACGGCCAGTTTGGGCTTTGCGGTTCGAATGATATTCCGAGCCCCGCTCAGCACTTCCGCCTCATGTCCCTCCACATCCATCTTAATGGTCGAAACCCGGTCGTTCCTGCACAATTCATCCAGTGAAAAAGTGTCTATGAATTCGGTTCCTTCGTTTGATAAGGAAGAATCTTCTCGTCCGGTGCTGTGGAAGGCGGCCCGCGCGTGCGCGGCGCCGGCGCCGGCCCGGAGGGCTACGATGCGGCCTTGATATTGAGGCGGGATATTCTCTTTCAGATGCGCGAAATTGATGGCGTCGGGTTCCAGCGCAAAATACTTCTTGAAGCGGCCCCCCGTATGCCGGAGGAACTGGAGCAGCGTGTCGCCGTCATAGGCGCCGCAATCCACGTAAGTTTCGCTGTTCTCAAGCTTCCAGAGACCTTCAGGGAAGTATTGATCGGCCGACGGCCGCGGCAGATGCCGGGGCAGCAGCGAGAATCTGAACCTCAGCAATTGACGGAAGATATCCCGGGACAGCGAATCCGAGAACAGGCCGTATGCGCGCTCGATCTCCGGCTTGTGGCTCAAAATCGATTCCACGGCTCCCTGGTGCATGGGATTATGAAAGAATTGCGGGAACATGATGCAAAGCGCGTAATGAGGCACGATGCCGGCCGCGCCGAGCGATACCAGCTGTTCATGGATTTCCCGGACGTACTTGGATGCGATGACGACCGTGCGCCCCCTTTTGATTTCGTGCGGCGGCAAGACGCGCAGTCCATGGATCGACAGCCCCCACTTGGACTTGTCGTTGTCGGCGAATGCGTCAATTCCAATTCCGGCATGCCGGCACGCTTCCAGAACTTTCGCCGCGCATCGGCCGGTGCCGAACAGGACGCAACCGTTCAAATCGGCGCTGGAGCCGATGCCGAAGCGCCGCATGACGTCCGCAGCATGTTCAGCCGCGGATTTCGGGCTCTTATCGAACAGTCTGCTCAATCGGGTCATGCGAAAACCCCGGGGTTTCCACATAGGAACCAAAGCAAATTAGTTATAATCGTACCGGCTTATGATAGCTTTTCTCCATGCAGGCCTGAAAGGATTCCTTGGCTTCGGCGGAGAATCCGCCCCATGACGGACAACGGCCAAGCCGATGTGCAAGACAGAGCGCTGACCCGGGAAAGGCTCCGGAGAGAAAAGCCGCTTGTGTGCGAGAAGCTGCTTCGGCTGGACCAAAGGCTGAAGAACGGGGAGGAGCCTCCTCCTGTCATCGAGATCGCTTATCGGTACGACTGCAACCTGAAATGCAACCACTGCTTTGCCAGCCGTTTTGCAAGAAAAGGGAGAAGCTTGTCCCTTCAGGACATGCGGGAGTTGTCCCGCCAAGCCGATGATCTCGGCGCTTATCAGTTCATCCTGCAGGGAGGGGAGCCTCTCCTGTGGCCGGAGTTCGACGACGTGGTGAACGCCATCGGCCCGAAGGAATTCTATCTGGGACTTGTCACCAACGCCTCCTTGTTGGACAAGGACAGAGTCGCTCATCTCAGGGACATGGGCGTCGACAAGCTCGTCGCAAGCCTCGATTCCTACGATGCGATTCAATATGAAGCCAACCGAAACCGGCCGGGGTTGTTCAACCACACCATCGACATGGTGCTTCGGGCGAAAGAAGCCGGGCTGCGTGCGATCATCAACGTCGTGGCCACGAAACAGAACGTCAGGGCTCCCCAGCTGCTCCAGCTGGTGGAATTCGCGAAGACCAACGGCATCATCGTTTACGTCAATCTAGCCGCTCCCATCGGCAGCTGGGAGGGCCGGTATGATCTGCTTCTGGATAAAGAGGATTCGGACTATATCTATGATTTGAACCGCAAGCATGAGGTGATCAAGCGGGATGTCTTTCCCTACAGGGGGGTCCGGGTCGGCTGTCCCGCGCTGAGGTCCATCGTCTATATCACCCAGTACGGCGATGTTCTCCCCTGTCCGTTCATACACATCGCGATCGGCAGCATTTTCGATGAGCCTTTGTCCCATATCGTTGAGCGTGGAAAGAAGATCAAGTGGTTCAGGGATCGTCCGGCGGTATGTTTGGCGAGCGAGGACAGGAATTTCATCATGGAGAAGATCGCCCGCACCTACGGGAAGCCGGCCCCTGTCGGCATGCGCGACATATTCAGCGACGATGAAATCCGCTAGATGAGAGTATTGCTCATCCAGCCTTTCATTACGTCAGGGAAGGATGAATTTTTTCAGGCTTTAAGCGAACCTTTGGGCCTGCTCTGTCTGGCTACCTACGTAGAAGAAATATCCGGCAAACAGATTGAAGTGGAGATCCTTGATCTATTTGCGCTAGGCCATGACAAAATTACCGAGAGGGGAGAGAATAGGATTAGACGAGGATTATGCGATAAAGAGGAGATCGCCGCTCATTTGAATAGAATCAAACCGGACATCATCGGCATTCACTCCAATTTTACCGGCTATGCTGAGGACGTAATTGAAATCGCGGGCATCTGTAAAAGTGTTTTTCCGCGCATTCCTATAACTTTGGGCGGCGCGCATGCGTCCTATGATTCCAAGAGCATCTTGGGAAAATATCAAAGCGTGGATTATATTGTGCGGAAAGAGGGCGAAGAAACTTTTTATGAATTGGTGAATTCCATTAAGACCGGAAGCGATGTCGGCGGAATCAAAGGGATATCCTTTAGGAATAGAGAAGGGAAAGTCGTTTCAAATCCCGATAGGGAACTGATCAATGATTTGAATACTCTGCCAATTCCCGACAGAACACTTATAGACATGGGAATATATAAGGAAATAAATAAGCAGTCCTTTCCGATCGCAATGAGTCATCCCGTCGCAACCATCATGGCATCGCGAGGCTGTCCCTATAATTGTATTTTTTGCAGTACCAAGAACATGTGGGGAAGGAAATGGCGAAGCCGTTCTCCTTCGCGTATCGTCCATGAAATCGAAGGTTTGGTGACAAATTACGGCATCAAGGAAATAGTGTTTTATGACGATCAGTTTTTAGTTGACAGGAACTGGGTCAGCGAGGTTTGCGACGCAATCATATCCGGGGGTTTCAATATTTCATTGGCATTGCCCGCAGGGACAAGCGTCTGGCTTGCGGATAAAGATCTCCTATTAAAAATGAAAAGAGCCGGTTTTTACCGGCTGAATTTTCCGATTGAAAGCGCCAATCCGGATACGATCAAATTCATTCGCAAGCCTATCAATCTGGATAAAATCTTGGAAGTGATACGAATTGCGAACAGGCTCGGTTTTTGGACAACGGCGAATTTTATAATTGGTTTCCCGCATGAAACAGAAGAGGATATAAAGAGAACGATCCGTTTCGCCTATCATTGCGGTATTGATTACGCGTTTTTCTTTATCGCCAAACCTTTTGCCGGGGCCGAGCTTTATGACATTTTCAAAAAGGAAGGGCTGCTGAGCGAGTCGGCCGCAAGCGCGAGCGTGTTCGTCGCTAAAAATGATACACTTCATCTTAAGGCTGGAGAACTGACAAGAATCCGCAATGAGGCTGAGCGAGGCTTCCCAAAACGCAAGATAATCTGGCTCTTGAATCCATTCAATCTTATCCAATTCATTACAAAGATATTGTCGATAAAAGGCTTCAAATATTCTTTCAGAATATTTATGTCTATCGTTCATGGAAAGCATAAACGTTGATTCCCGCGTTGCGCCCATCGCAAGGAAGCGGCAGCCGTGACGAAGGGGGCTGTCTTGTCCGGGCTGCGGCGCGCCGCTGCTGCGATTCTTCCGCCAAGGGCGCTGATTGCGGCGGCGGCCTGCGCCAAATGGTATCTTGGGGAAAGCGAAATGCGCCTGCTGCCGTGGCTCTGCTCGCGCGAGCGGATCGCGGTGGATGTCGGGGCCAACGCCGGCGTCTACGCGTGGCACCTAAGGCGGTTCTGCGCCCGGGTGCACGCCTATGAGCCGGTTCCGGAGCTGGCCCGGTATCTTCAAGCCGCCCTGCCGGGGTGCGTCGTGCACGGCTATGCGCTTTCGGACCGGACCGGGCGGGCGACCCTGCGTGTTCCGATTCTCAACGGAAGGGAATACGGGGCGCTGGCGAGCCTTTCACACGGGTTCGAGCGGGCTCATGGCGTGCGCGAGGTCGACGTGGACGTCCGCAGGCTTGACGATGAGGGCCTTCGTGACGTGGGCTTTATCAAGATCGACGTGGAGGGCCATGAGCGCGCGGTCATCGAAGGCGCGCGAAGCCTTTTGGCGGACCAGCGGCCGACTCTCCTCATCGAGATCGATGAACGGCAAAGCCCGGGGGGCCTGCAGGCGACCGTTTCAGCGTTGGCGGATCGCGGCTACGACGCCTGGTTCTTCCACGATGGGCGCCTCCGGCCGGTCTCGAACTTCGACCGCGCACGTCTGCAGAATCCCGCGTTCATGTCGGACGACGGCTGGGCCACCGGAACGTACATCGTCAACTTCCTGTTCTTCCCAACGACCCCAGGCTGGCCCGGACAGCGTCGTGTCTTGCAGAAGTTCGCAATGGCGAAGTAAGATATCCCGTGCCTAAAATCAGCGTCATCACCCCCTGCCATGACGAAGAGGGGAACATCCGCAGTCTCCACGGCCAGATTCGGGATGTTTTTTCCAAACTCGCAGGCTATACGTATGAGCATATCTGCATCGATAACGCCTCGAAGGACGGAACCGTCGGAATCCTCCGGGAGATTGCGCGCGAAGACAAGAATCTGAAAGTCATCGTCAACACCCGCAACTTCGGGCATATCCGTTCCTCTCCTTACGCCCTTCTGCAAGCGCAGGGCGATGCGGCCATCATGATGGCCAGCGACCTGCAGGATCCGCCGGCCCTGATCCCGGAGTTCATCAAGAAGTGGGAGGAGGGCTATAAGATCGTTCTGGGCGTAAAGACTTCGAGCGAAGAGTCATCGCTCATGTTTTTCATCCGCAGGCGTTATTACGGCCTTATCAGCCGTCTTTCCGAGATCGAGCAGATCAAGAACTTCACCGGCTATGGGCTTTTTGACCGTGTGGTTATAGATGTGATTCGCAAGGTGGACGATCCTTATCCATACCTTCGCGGCTTGGTTGCTGATATAGGATTCGAGGTCGCCAAAATCCCCTATCACCAAGCCAAGCGCCGGCGGGGGATCACGAAGAATAATTTCTACACGCTGTATGACCTGGCCATGCTGGGCATAACCAACCATTCCAAGGTTCCGCTCCGCTTGGCCGCCATGCTGGGGTTTGGGATGTCCGCTGTTTTCTTCCTGATCGCCGCGGCCTACCTGGTAGCCAAGCTGCTTTTCTGGGATCGGTTCCCGATGGGCACGGTACCGATTCTGATCGGCCTGTTCGCTTTCTCCTCCATCCAGCTCTTCTTCATAGGGATTATCGGGGAGTATATCGGCGCCATCCACACCCAGATTCTCAAGCGCCCGCTGGTGATTGAGAAAGAACGGATCAACTTCTGAGCGGGCCATGCGCGCGATCGCCGGCGGCGACCTGGAGCACGTGCTCGCCGAAACCAAGGGCCTTTGGGAGGGCCTGCGGGGCGCCAGGATCTTCATCACCGGCGGGACGGGATTCTTCGGCTGCTGGCTTTTGGAGAGCTTCCTGCACGCGAATCGTGAGCTGGGGCTGAAAGCCGAGGCGCTGGTCCTCACTCGAGACGAGGAGGCTTTCCGCAGGCGCCGGCCCCATCTGGCCGGCTCCAAGGCCCTCAGCTTCCATCGCGGAGACGTCCGTTCCTTTGAATTTCCCAAAGGACGATATTCGCACATCATTCACGCGGCGACGGAATCGAGCGTCAAGCTCAACCAAGAAGAGCCGGACTTGATGCTGGATGCCATCGTGCAAGGCACGCGGCATGCCCTGGAATTCGCCGAATCGTGCGGCGCGAAGAAATTCCTGTTTACGAGTTCAGGCGCGGTTTACGGAAAGCAGCCAGCCGGGATGACTCGCATCCCCGAGGATTACGTCGCGGTCCCCGACCCGGCGGCGCCGGCCTCCGCCTACGCGGAAGGCAAGAGGGAGGCCGAACTCCTCTGCGCCGCGGAATCCAGCCGCTGCGGGATCGAGACCAAAATCGCCCGGGGCTTCGCTTTCGTGGGGCCCGGCCTTCCGCTGGACGCCCATTTCGCCATAGGGAATTTCATCCGCGACGCGCTCAAGGGCCGCGCCATCGAAGTGCGCGGCGACGGCACGCCCTATCGTTCCTATCTTTATGCGGCGGACCTAGCCGTCTGGCTTTGGACCATACTGCTTCGCGGCGAAAGCTGCCGCCCCTACAACGTCGGGTCAGAGCGCCGCGTGAGCATCCTGGAGCTGGCACGGATTGTCGGCAGGGTGTTGAAACCGGATATATCAGTACACGTCCAAGAGACGCCGATTGAGGGGAAACCGCCCGAGCAGTACGTGCCTTCCACTCAGAGGGCCAGAACGGAGCTTGGTCTTTGCGAAACAATGAGCTTGGAAGAAGCGATCCGCCGCACCGCGGACTGGGTTTTAAGTAATCCGTAGGTAAAGCAAACAAATCAGGTTTTTTGAGGGCGCAATAGGCACAAATTGATAGAAATTATTTGACACATCTCTATAAATGGCGTAATATGGGGAACGCAATCTCATTATTACGCTATTTTAGGAGATTGAATGTTCACCCGAATCTTAAAGAAAACTATCGCTGAAAAGTTTTTCAACGGTAAAGCCATCATCATCACAGGACCCAGGCAAACCGGGAAGACGACGCTCGCCAAAGACCTGCTCAAGGACGTGGCAACGGAGCCTGCGGTCGTGTTCAACTGCGACAATCCCACGGATCGGGATTATCTTGACGGCAAGGATCTCGAGTTCCTCCAGAAGCTCGTGGGCAGGGCGCGCGTGGTCTTCATCGACGAAGGGCAGAAGGTCGCGAGCATCGGGCAGACGCTTAAACTACTCGTGGATCATTTCGGCAAGTCTGTCCAACTGTTGGTCACGGGCTCCTCCAGCATCAACCTGCTCGATGGCACGCAGGAAACGCTCGCCGGCCGGAAATTCACGGCCACCCTGTTTCCATTGAGCCTGCTCGAGATCCATCCGGACAAGAATCCCCTGCTTGTGGCCAAAAGCCTTCGGGATTTGCTCATCTACGGGGCCTATCCGGAAGTCGTGTCCGCGACCGCGTATCAGGACAGGGTCGATATCCTGCGCGATCTGGCTTCCGGCGCGCTCTACAAGGACATCCTCGGGTTCCAGCAGGTCAGGAATTCCATGGTCATCTCCGGACTCCTCAAGGCGTTGGCCCTGCAAATCGGCTCCGAAGTTTCCTGCACTGAGTTGGCCGGCCTGCTTGGAATCGACAAGAAGACGGTTGAGCGCTATGTGGATTTGCTGGAGAAATGCTTTATAGTGTTCCGCCTCCCGCCGTTTTGTGGCAACAAGCGGCGGGAGATATCAAAGCTCAAGAAGATCTATTTTTACGATCTCGGCATCAGGAACATGCTGATCAACAATTTCAATTCCCTGGACAGCAGAAACGACGTTGGCGCGCTTTGGGAGAACTTCCTGGCCGTGGAGCGGCTCAAGCGCCTGGAGTATGAAAGAATCCACTGTGGTTTCTATTTCTGGCGCACCTACGACGGCAGCGAGATTGACTGGGTCGAAGAAGCCGGAGGCAGGCTGGCTGGCTACGAATTCAAGTGGAAAGCGGCCTCCAGGGCCCGCATGCCGCCCAAGTGGGGCGCGTATCCTGGAAGTTCCTTCGCCGTCATCGATCCAAGCAAGTTGGAAGGATTCATCCTATGAAGTCGATCTTGAATGCCCGATAAGCACGGCAAGCAGCTCCGGTTCCTGGTGGTCGGTGGCTGGAACACGGTCTTCGGCTACGGGCTCTTCGCGGGCCTCTACTTCGCGACCTCGCGCCTCGGTCTGCACTACATGGTGGCCGCGGTCATCAGCAACCTGATCGCCGTGGCCAACGCGTACTTGTGCTATAAATTGTTCGTGTTCAAGACCAAAGGGAATTACCTGCGGGAATATCTCCGCTTCAACCTGTCCTATGCCGGCCTTTTCGCGTTCAACCTGGCCGCCCTGCCTTTGTTGGTCAACTTGGCGCGTCTCAGCCCGCTCATTGCCCAGGCGGCCCTGCTGGTCGTCACCGTGGCGGTGAGCTACGTGATGCACAACTATTTCTCGTTCGGCTCGCCCGCCGGATAGATCAGGAATTCAGGCTCATGAGCCGGAATTCGACGTTGTCCTTGGGGCCGACACTTTGAGCGCGTTCATCAGCAGCAGCAGCCGGACATCCGGCCGGTCTTGCTATAATGCGAGGCGCCCAGGAGGCGCCGCGGGATGACTCGAGCGCTGAGTCAAAGAGAGACGGCCGGCCGCTTGCTGCAGACGGGAGACCGCTTCGAGGTGGAAGTGGACCGGGAGTTTCTAGGCGAAGGGCTCCTGGCCCTCGATCCCCTATTCCCGCCTCTTCCTTCCTCCTTGAGACTTGTGCGCGGGGGCTCCGCCGTGGAGGCATCCTACGACGCGGCGCAGCATGCCATCGTCTCACCGTGTCTTACCGCCCTCGCCCATGGCGGAAGGCTCTTGCAAATTGCCGTGGCGTCCGAGAGCCCCCTGACCCTCGAGTTGTTGCCCCCCGAGCGGATACCCTCCCCCGAAGACCTCATGAGCCTCGGGCCCAGGGGCGCGCTCCATGACCTTCCCGTAGATCCGGGCGATATGGAGATCCTCCGCCGCTGCGCCGAAGGCGATTTCTCACGCCCGGACGAGCACCGGCTGCACGAGCAGGCCGTCTGCCTCGCTCTATCGCCGGGATTTCAGACGCTCGTAGCGCCCGCCCACGCCCGCGACCTGACGCCCTACCGGCATCAGGTCGAAGCGGTGCGCCGGGCGCTCGGCCGCTTCCGGGGGCGGGCGCTTCTCTGCGACGAGGTGGGGCTCGGCAAGACCGTGGAAGCCGGGCTCATCCTCCTCGAATTGGTGATCCGAGGCCTGGCGCGGCGCGTGCTCGTGCTGACCCCGCCCTCCCTGACCTCGCAGTGGCGCGAGGAGATGATCAGGAAATTCGGGCTTGAGTTCGCGCTCCAGGAAGCCGAGGGATTCCGCGCCGGGGGGGAGGGGGCCTGGAAGGCGCACGACCGCGTGATCGCCTCCTTCCACACGGCCAAGCGCGAGGCCCACCGCCAGGCCGTCCTGCAGGCGGGGTGGGATTTGATCATCATCGACGAGGCGCACCACCTGCGCAACCGCAACACCGTGCTGTGGCGCTTCGCCTCGGAGCTGCGCTCGCCCTACCTTTTGATGCTGACGGCCACGCCGGTCCAGAACGACTTGGATGAGCTCTTCAACCTCATACAGGTCCTGCGCCCCGGCCACCTGGAGACCGCCAAGCGCTTCGAGGAGAACTTCGTCTCGCGCTCCGATCGGCTCAAGCCGAAAAACGCCGCCAGGCTCCAGGACCTTTTGGCCGAGGTGATGGTGCGCAACCGCCGCTCCTCCACGGAGGTGGCGCTGACCCGCAGGCATGCCTGTACGCTTCAGATATCGCCCTCGCCGGATGAGGGCTCCCTCTACGCCGACATGACGGCCTACCTGAGGTCCTGCTTCCGGGCGCCGTCCCGGGAACGCGCGCCGCATGACCCCGGCGCGCTCGACCGGATGTCGCTCATGATCCTCCAGGCGGAGCTCGGAAGCTCCCCCGCCGCGCTCGCGCCGACCCTCGCGAAGATGGCGGCGCGGGCCCCGGAACATGCCGGGAAGCTCGAAGCTTTCCGGGACAGAGCCGCCGCGATCAGCCGACCCGCCAAGCTCGAGCGCCTGCTCAGGCTCCTGCGAGGCGACGGCCTGGACGGGGGCTTGGACGCCGACGAGAAACTCCTGGTCTTCACGCGATTCAAGGCGACGCAGGCGTACCTGGCCGCCCGGCTGCGCGAGGAAGGGGTCCGGGCCGCGATCTACAGCGGGGACATAAGCCGGCTCGAGAAGGAGGATGCGGTGAAGGCATTCGCAGGGCCCGTCCGGGTGCTGCTCTCGACCGAATCGGGCGGGGAGGGCCGCAACCTTCAGTTCTGCCGGGCCCTGCTCAACTACGACCTCCCCTGGAACCCGATGCGCATTGAGCAGCGCATCGGGCGGCTGAGCCGGATCGGGCAGGAGCGCGAGGTCCTGGTGTTCAACTTCTCGGCCGCGGGGACCCTGGAGGCGTCCATTCTCCACCTGCTCGACGCGAAGATCAACCTCTTCGAGCTGGTGGTGGGGGAGGTGGGGATGATCCTCGGCAGGATCGAGGAGGAGGCTCCCTTCGAGGATATCGTCTTCGACCGCTGGATCGCCTCGGAAGGCGAGGCGGACTTCCAACGCGGCATCGATGAGTTCGGCGACTGTCTCGCGCAGGCGCGCGAGGAATACCTGCGGATCCTGGAGCGGGAGGATCAACTTTTCGGCGACCGCCTCCAGCCCGGGGGGAAGGATTGATGAAGCCCGGTCCCACCCTCCACGCGCACGTGCTCGAGGCCCTGCCCGCATACGGGGCCGTCTGCGTGGAGACGGAGGGCGGCGTCTTTGAGGCGCTCCTGCCCCAAGACATGGCCGCCCGACTCGAACGGCCGGAGCACTGGCGGTTCACTTTCGACCCGGAGGCGGCGGCCGAGGACAGGGGGGCGGACCTGCTGGTCTTCGGGAACCCGGTGCTGGCCCGGTTCTTGGACTACGGCGTCGGCGTCGGCGCGGCATGCCGGGCGTATATCCCCGGGCTCTACGTGGACAACCCGGCGGCCGGCCGCCTGGCTGCGGAGGCGCTCAGCGTGCATGGCGCGGACCTCGTCTTGCGCGCAACCCGCGTGCGCAACGTCCGGTTCGCGCGATTCCTCTTCCAGGTCTCGTTTATGAGCGACGCGCGCGAGGAGGACCTTTGCTCCGCGGTCGTGGACATGAGCACGGGTTCGGCGGCGCGCCGGCTGGAGGGCTTGCTCGCGGCCAAGTCCCTTGAGCCCCGGCCCGAACGCCCTTTCCCGGAGGTCCCCGCCATCCCCTGGGCACAAGCCTACGGGAAAGCCCGGGCCGAGGCGCTGGGGCGCCTGGCGACTTCGCGCGGCGCCTTGCTCCGGGACCAGGAGCGCCGGCGGGGGGAGGAGGAACGCAGGCTCTTGGCCTTCCACGAAGGATACAGGGAAGAACAGCATGACCTCATGGCCCGCTACCGCCGGCAGCCGGAGCGCGTGGCCGCCATCGAGGCCAAGATACACGCCGGCCGGCTGGAATGCGAATGCCGGATCGCGGAGCTTCCCCGGAAATACGCGCTCAGAACCGAGCTGCGCCTGCGCGGCCTGCTGAGCGTGGTCCACCCCATGGTGTACGCGGACTGCGAAGTCCTGCGCGACCACAAGGTCGTGGGACATTTGAGCCCGCGGTGGAACCCGCTAGATCGCAGCGCCGAGCCGGCCCCCTGCCCGGCCTGCGGCGGCCTGTCCTACGAATACACGGTGAAGACCGGGCCCCGCGAAACGCAACCCCTGCTCTGCCGCCGGTGCCGGCCCCGGGCGGGAGACGAGGTCCCATGATGGCAGCTCCCGCCGCTCGGGTCGGAGGGGGGCCCAACGGCGGCCGCCGCAAACGGCGTTGGAAATTCGCGGGGGATGGCCCGGCGGCCCTACTGCATCCCCGGGAGCTTCTTCCACCAGGGGACCAGCTATAGATTGGCTCCTGATTTTCCCAGGAAGAGGTATCGGACGCCCCGCCTCTTGAATGCCTCGGCGATGTCCCGGGCTTGGCGGTACTCAAAGTGTCCGGCCATAGCCGAGCCATGAAGGCAGGGTCTCCTCGCACCAGCGGCGGTACTCGGCCATCGTGTCAAACGACCGGTACGGCGCGTCGTCGAGCACAGGCTTGTAGGTATGAATGAACGCATACCGCAGCCGCTGTTCCAAGGTTCTCTGAGCAGCCGCGCTGAACTCTTCCGCCCATTCGGCGGGAATCCGACGCTTCACCACCCCAGTTTAACATCCGGCCAAGGCCAACTCAAGGGCTATTTCCGGGATATTTGCCGGCATCACGCAGCCTTGCCCCCTGTCAGATAGCATAGGAGTTCGCGGTTGCCCTTGGGGCCCTTGATCGGGGACTCCATAAGTCCGCGCTCCGTAAGTTGCATGGCCTTCGCCGCGTTTCGGACGCGAGCCACGGCTTCCAGGCGAAACTCATCCCTGCGGACCACGCCTTTGGGAACCTTCTTGGGCTCGAGCTCGAACTGCGGCTTGATGAGGGCGATGAGCTCGAATGGGCGGCGCAGGCAGGGGATGAGCGCCGGCAGGACCTTCGTAATCGAGATGAAGGAAACGTCCATGACCGCGAGGTCCGGTCTCGGATCGAACATCTCCGGCGCCAGGCGGCCTGCGTGCGTGCGCTCCATGCAGACCACGCGCGCATCCGAGCGCAGGCGAAAATCCAGCTGGCCGCGCCCCACGTCCACCGCGTAGATCTTTGCGGCGCCCCGCTTGAGCAGGCAATCGGTAAATCCCCCCGTGGAGGCGCCCACGTCCACGGCGATCCGGCCTTGGACTTTGAGCGCGAAGCGCTCCAGCGCGGCCTCGAGCTTCAATCCCCCGCGCGAGACGAAGGGGACCGCGTCCGGCCGGACGTGGATGCCGGCGCCGGTTTCCACTTGGGTCCCCGCTTTGGGCCGGGGACAGCCTTGGACCTCGACCTTGCCGGCTAGAAGCGCGGCCTGGGCCCTCGCGCGGGTCTCAAAAAAGCCTTTCTCGACCAGGAGGACGTCGAGGCGTTTCTTCGGCATGGCTCGGGTATCTTATCACTTCCTGAAAAAAAGTCACGACTTTTTTTAGGGCTTCGGATCCGGGCTTGACGCGCAAAGATGATTATGTTTGTATTGCATAATGTAGGACCAGCATAGTGTCGCGGGGAAGCCGAGCATGAAATTGCCGATGTTGGACAGGAAGGACGAGATGCGGCGCTTGAACGCCGCCATGGACGCCGCCGAGGCTTCTTTCGTGTGCGTTTACGGCCGGAGAAGGTGCGGCAAGTCGCGCCTTCTCCGTGAGGCCTTTGGGAAGAGGCGCTGCGCCTACTATGTCGGCGACGACCGGAATGCAGGTCTCCAGAAGCAGAGCTTGGCAAAGGCCGTCGCCGAACTGGTTCCAGGTTTCGACCGCGTGGACTATCCCGACTGGGGCGCGCTCCTGGACAGGTGGTGGGAGGAGGCTCCTCCGGGCGGCATCCTCGCGTTCGACGAGTTCCCTGCTCTCGTGGCCGCAGCGCCCGAGATCCCCAGCCTGCTTCAAAAAAACATGGACCGGTGGAGCGGCAAGCCGGTTCATACGGTCGTTTGCGGTTCCTCCCAGAGAATGATGCAGGGCCTCGTGCTCGACAGGACCGCTCCGCTTTACGGCCGCGCAAGGGAGATCATTGAGGTCAAGCCGCTGGAGGCTCATTGGCTGGTGGAGGCGTTCGGATTCAAGGATCCCCGCAGGGCGCTGGATGCTTACTCGATTTGGGGGGGCGTCCCCCGATATTGGGAGTTGGCGCTCGATTTTCCATCCCACAGGCAAGCCCTGCGCTCGCTTGTTCTCGATCCCATGGGCGTTCTTCATCAGGAGCCCCGGCGCCTGTTGCTCGATGACATGAGGGATGTGACGCAGGCCGCGTCCATTCTGGCGTTGATAGGCCAGGGTTGCCACAGGCTTTCCGAGATAGCGGGCAGGCTTGGGAAGCCGGCGACGTCCCTTTCGCGTCCGCTCTCCAGGCTGGTTGAATTGGGGCTGGTTTCCAGGGATATTCCTTTTGGCGCCCCGGAACGCGACAGCAAGCGCTCCACGTACCGGATAGGCGATCCTTTTTCCAATTTTTGGTTTCGTTGGGTCGAACCGAACCGGTCAAGGCTGGAAGCCGGCCGTATCGTCGCCGTGGATGCCGAGATAGAGGCGGGCTGGCCTCGGTTTCTTGGGGAAGCCTGGGAGCGGCTTGCTCGAACCTCCGTTCCTCGCCATGAAATCGGTCGGACGCGATGGAGGCCGGCAAGCCGATGGTGGGGGCCCGGGATGGAGAGGAAGCGTCTTGAAGTCGACATTGTTGCATTGTCCGAGGACAAGAATTCCATCCTTGTCGGGGAGGCGAAGCTGGCGCTGGCCCCTCAGGAGTGGCGCCGCGTGGAGCAGGCTCTGTCGGAGAAGGCGAAGTTCCTTCCTCATGCCGGCGGCAGGCGGATCGTGCCATGCGTTTGGACAGTCGGCGGGCGCAAGCCCGACGGCGTGCATGTCCATCACATGACCTGCACGATGGTCCTGTCCGCCCTCAGATAGGCGGCCGGGGAGCTCGGAACCCTGCCGACCGCCTGCAGGTTGGGGGCCTCATAGCCCCAAACGCTTTACTTCGGATTCTTTCCGGCCGGATCAAGCGCGCTTACAGACCTTCAAGCCTATCCTGCAATATTTGCTTTATGTTCGAGGCGAGGTTGTTCACATAGGCTGCGTCGGGGATGAGCGCGTCCAGATCATACTTGATGCTTTTGGCGTCTATTTTTTCGACAGCCGACGCCAGCTTTGAGTAAAGCTCCCTTTTGTCCGCGACGTTTTCCACGCAAGCGAGATTCGGTTCCACGCCTTTTTGCAAATACCACATGAGGTCGAAATAATCCCTCCCCTTCACGGTCGCGAGTATTTCGCCTTTCTTGGTGGTTCTTTCCCATCGACGGCTCAAAACAGCCCTTATTTTCGTGGCCATCAGCGTGGGGAGGTCGAACGTCCTTACCAGGACGGATTCACCGTGCTTGAAAAGCGGCTCTATCACGATTCCGCATTCGCGGCGAAAAGGGAAGTCCCGGCATATCTCCGCCTTGAGGAAAAGGAGGTCCGATTCCGGATATTCAGCCAGCCCAAGATCAAAGAGCACGGGAAATTTGAGCGACAGCCGGAATTTTTGCGATTTTGTTCCGACCATCAGCCCCTCTCTGGCGCTGAAGTATTCCTTGAAATCCACGCCCAAGCCGGCAAGGTCCACATCTCCTGCCGCGTCGACAAAATCCAGGTCCTCGGAGAGCCTGGGCAGGCCATGACAATGCCTGAGGGCCGAACCTCCGTAAAAAATGAGGCCGCTGTAAGGCTTGCGGGAATAAATGAATGAAAGAGCCAGCGCCTGAAGGTATTCCTTGACCAGGTTTCTCTTGAATAAAACAGGCAGGGCATTTTTTTCAGAAAGCAGAGACCTTATATTTTCGAGCATTTTCCTATCCATCCGTGGAGTTCGCGCATCCTTCTCGATCCTGAGAGCAGCGCGTATCTTTTGAATTCCGCCAGGTCTCCCTTCCCAAAGCCGTCAAGGTTCAGGCGCAGTTCCATGAAGATATTCCTCCCGCGAAGCAGGTTCCTGCGCAGATAAAGAAAATCAAAAAGCGCCTTGGCCTTTGAAGCCTTATTAATGGGGAATTCCCCCTCCCGTCTCGTTTCATAACCGCAAAAAAGCGCGGCCTTGACCTTGTGATAACTGAAAGAACCAATGGCGTTTTTATAAAAAGCCGTTTTATTTCCGGCAACCAGGGTGAAATTGACCGGGGCTTCGGTGAGGATATTGTTGGCGTAAAGGACGTAGTCAAGGCTGAGGTAGGCGGGACTGTAAATTTTTCCAGACAGAAATTCAAGATAGGCCGACCATCTCCTCTCAGCTTTCATCCTCTCGCAGTAAGCCCTGGCTGCGTAAACCCCCCTTTTCAGGCGGATGATGGCGCCTTGCGCCTCGAATCGCGAAAGCATGACCCTCAGATACGGAAGGGGCAGCCCGAAGATCTTGAGATTATCCACCCTGAAATAAGGCAGGCGATCGAGATAGTATCTTATTTCTCCGGCTTTTTTACCCATTTCCGATAATATACAAAATTTGATTATTAATGGAAACAGCATTCCCTGGCGCTCCGGCACGCTCGCATCACTGCCGCGCGTTTCCTCAAGCCTCTCGCCCCGGGGCGAAGGATTTTGTATTTTACAGGAAGGCCCGCCGGAGGCGCGCATGAACTTACGACTGATTCCCGCAACCGCCGCTCTTGTCCTGGCTATGGCTCCGCCGGCGTTCGCCCTGTCTTTAGACGAGGTCTTCCGAAGGCAGCTCACGGCCGAGGAGAGGGACAAGAGCAAGGATATGCTTTTGGACAGGCTCGCGTCCCGGTTCAACGAGAGCCAGAAAAGGTCGGTCAGGGCGGAGCTTGGCCGCTGGAAGGGGAGCAAGGAGATCGGAACCCTGAGAGACGCGGCCAAGGGGTACCTGGCGCTCGGGGACAGCGAGGATGCTTTGGCCGTGGCCGAGAGCATCAAGTCGCTTTATCCGGGCCAGCCGGCAGGATACCTGCTCGCAGCCGACGCCTCCTACAGGCTCGGCAGATATCAGGCCGCAGCTGACCACGCCGCCATGGCGCTGGAGAAGAACCCGAAAGACTACAACGCCCTCGCCATTCTCAGGCTGGCGCAAGGCGAGGGCGCTCGTGTGCCGGGCTTCGCGCAGAAGCATCTTGCGCCGGCGCCGGGAAAGCCGGCGGCCATGCCCGGAGGGGAGAGGGCGCTGAGCGCCGCGGAGAGGCGGCAGATCGAGGCTGCGCTCATGACGCTGGCGAGGACCAAGTCGGGCCGGGAGATTCTCGAGGAGGCGATGAGGAAGACCGGGGGCGCAGACGCCACTGTGACGAACCTGGCCGCGAACGGGGTGGACGTTCGCGCCGACGACGGCTCGGACGATGCGTTCGCGAAGGTCCGCAAGGATGGGGAAATGGACGTGGTCGCGTTCCCGCCCATGGTTTTGAATCATAAAGAAGCGGAGCGCGCCGCCGCAGCCGCGGCGGCCGGTGAGGCTTTGGGCCGGGTGGCGGTCACTCGAAAGGAAGGGGAGAGGTTCTCCTTGGTGCTGCTCAAGGAAAAGACGGTTTTGTTCGCTCTCCACGCCTACGAGGAGATCAAGACCACGAGCGGGGGTTGATCGGGGAATTCCCCGCTCTGCCAGACTTGGAGGCTCTTGTCGCGGATTTGGGAGGACGAGTTGAAGATCAACCCGCCCGATCCCGGGGAGTTTACGGGGGAGTTTGAAAGGAAAATTCTGAAATCTTGCGATAATGAACGCCAGGAGAATATGAAAGGCACGGACGAGGTGCTTCAATGTTTGTTCAAAGAGAATCGTATGCAGGACGTGCTGCGCGGCGTCCCTCAACCCAGGAGCCATCCGATGCGGAAGGATATCCTTAAGAAAGACCATGAGGTGCGCTCGGCCCTTGGCCGCGTCCTGAATTGACGGATATAGGACACCACCATGAACACGAAACAGATGTTGGCGCTGGCCGTCTTGTTCGTCATCGACGTTTCAGGAGCCGCGGCAGTCAGGAAGCAGAAGGCGAAAACGCAGGCGGCCTCGCAGGACCGCGGCTGGGTTCAGTACGAAGGGCCGTTCATCCGGTTCAGGTATCTTGGGGGTTGGAAAATTACCCATTGGATTCAGGAAAAGACCAATGAAAGGCATTGGGTCATAGCGCCCCCCGATTATCTAAAAAACGACTTGGGCGCTGTTCGGATAATCGGCCGTGCCGACGGCAGAGAGAAGCGGCCTTTGGACGAGATTTTCAACATCAAGGAATGGCGCAACACCAAGCTCGTCAATCAACCCGGAAAGACAACGGTGCGGGGCGGACGGTGCATCACTTATCCGTTGGAGATAAGCCGGGAAGTCGGCGCCAAGTCGGAAATCATCAGCCACTGCTATGACAAGTCCGGATCGTTTTACGATATATGGGCCGAAATCGACGAGTACATGGAAGCCGGCAAGCCCACGGAGGCCGCGCGCACGAACGCGCGGATCTACGAGGGTCTCCTCGCCAGCCTGGAATTCCTGTAACGCGGATGTTGCGGTATCTTTGACATTCTACGGCGGGGACAAAGGGGCCCCGAGCTCCGGAAGCCGCCCCGATTCCTCAAGAATGGCTCCAAGCCTCTTGATCTCGGCGTCGAACCTGGAAGAAGAAGCGCGAACGCCGGAGGCCCCCTCCCATTCTCCCGATACGGAGTCAATCCATGAAATCCTGGTATCCACGCGCGCCATGGCGCCCGCCCCGGGGTTGCAGTCGAACGTGGTGATGGAAGCGACCCCGGCGACATTCAAATCCGCGCCAAAAAGAGGGCCTCCGGAGTCCCCGGAACAGATGCTGGATTCACCGCCTATGCTGATTATGCGCTCCGTCACCTTCCTTACCCCGGTTATCCCCATGTGCTTTACGATGCTCTTTCCCTTGCGCGTCGTTCCGTAGCCGACGATGACCCCCTTCTTGCCCGCCTCGGGATCGGCCCGGGCCGCGGCGTAAGGCTTTATTCCTTCCGCCTGCCCCGGCGCGAGAAACACCAGGCCCATGTCAACCGCGTCGCGGCCCTCGCCTCCCTGCCACTGGGGATGCCAAGCCGCGGCAACCGCCCCGCCGGAGATGATCCTTCCGGACCTCGGGTCGTTCGGGTCCGGATTGCCTATTGCGACGCCCGCCCACGTGGTGATCTCTTCCGGGTGCTTGCTGTAATCCTTTTTGGAATACGCCGACTTGAGATTCCAAATGCAGTGGCCGGCCGTCAGAACCGTCCGGGAGGAGATGAGAGTCCCGGTGCAAAGCTTGGAGCGGCCGTCTTCCGTGTAGTTTCTAAACTGCAAAAGGACCACGCCCTCGTACTCCCCGGGGTTCACCTCCCTGGGATTGCCGACGATGGCCGGCTCAATTGCCGAAGACTCAAATTCCCAGCTGGGGCCGGTTGCGAGCTCGCCTGCCCGGGCGCTCGGCCTCAAGCCCGGGGCGGACACGCAGACGCAAAGGCTCAATATGACAGGGGCTTTGGACATACGCCCTCCCGGAAACTTTTCCACGGCAAACGCCTCTATTTCCTCCTGATATTATGCATAAAAACAACGTGGGAACAAACATCACGAATCGCGCAGGAGTTCGCCTCGCTCGATGTGGGCATCTCCCTGCCCCGCGTCACGCCGGGAGTCTAGTGGTTCATTTCGGCTCAAGTGATGGATAGAGCCGCTTGAGTTTTATTCGAGCGTCTGCCGTCGTGAACTGCCAATCCACCTTCGCGCCGGTATTATTGCGGTCGCCCTCCCAGGAGATATTGTGGTTGGAACTCATGTCGGATTCGTGTCATGATCGGCCGGTCGCCTGGAAAGTTCGACGAGAGTATTATAACATACCGGCGGAGAAACAAGTATGCGACATCCTGCGCTGGCGGCCTTGCGCCCGGCGGCGGCCGCCTGTCTGCTTCTATGCCCAGCCGCTGTGCGGGCCGATGACCGCGCGGGGCTCTCCCGCATCCCCGGCAATCTGCTCCGGTCCGTGCGCGAGGAGGCCCGATGGGAGGGCGCCGGCACGCTCCTCGGCTCGCTCGCGTCGGTCGTGGCCCTCCGGAACAGCGACAAGGGAGGCTTCGATGGGGACCTCGACGTCGATTTTTCGCAGCACCAGCGCCTCGGCCGGCGCTGGGCGGACGCGGGGGCATGGGCGGGCGACGGAGCCGTGCTGCTCCTTTTGACAGGGGCCTTCTACGCCTCGGGCCGGCTCCTGCACGACGACAAGGTGCGCGATTTCGGGCAGATGGGCTTCGAGGCTTTGACTTTGAGCACGGTGCAGACCTACGCCCTCAAGCTGACCGCGCGCAGGGAGAGGCCGGACGGCAGCGACCATTATTCCTTCCCGTCGGGGCACGCCTCCACCGCGTTCGCCCTGGCCTCCGTGGCGGCGTCCGAGTGGGGCTGGGCGGCCGGGGCGCCGGCCATGGGGCTGGCGGGCTTCATCGGCTTCACCCGCATGGAGAAGCGCAAGCACTACCTCAGCGACGTGGTCTTTGGGATGGGCTTGGGCATCGCCTCAGGCCGCGCGGTCTGGAAGGCCCATCACCGCAAGGATCCGGACCGCGTGTCCGCGGCGCCGGTCCTGTTCCCCGGCGGAGCCGGGCTCGCCGTGAGGTTCTGAGGCGTGCTCAGGGCCCTCGTCCTCCTCCTCGTGCTTCCGGGCCTCTTGGCTGGGCCGTGCATGGCCGGGCCCGCCGCGTCGGAACAGGGCCAGGTCATCGGCGACCACTCCTACGCGCGGCCCCGCTGGCACCACTGGCTCACGCGCGTGCCCGGGGACCTCAAGGATTACGCCAAGGAATCCTTCCGCAGGGAGAACGCGCTGGCCATCTCCCTCGTGGCGCTCTCGACCGGCCTGCTCATCTGGAAGGACCAGTACGTCGTGGACGGCGCCCGGAAGCTGGGCGACCGGCTGCACATCTCCCACTCGGCCAACCAGCGGACCTTCGCTTCCGTGGACCTCGGCCTGACGACCTTCTATTTCCAAGGGCCCTATGATTCCGGGAGCGCCCTCTATTTCCTGGGAGACGGCTGGATCGACATGTGGTTTGCCGGCGGGTTCCTGGGATACGGCTGGCTCCGGTCCGACAACCGGGCCCTGCAGACCTCCAGCCAGATCGTCGAGAGCGTCCTGGCCAGCGGGGCCGTGGTGCAGGTGCTCAAGCACACCACCGGCCGCGAGAGCCCCTTCGTGGCCACCGAGGATGGGGGGAAGTGGACCCCTTTTCCGAACCAGTTCGAATATCACAAGCGCGTCCCGCATTACGACGCCTTCCCTTCAGGGCACCTCGCCGCGGGAATGGCCGCCATCACGGTCATGGCGGAGAACTATCCCGAGTACCGTTATATCCGTCCGGTCGGCTATACCCTGATGACCCTGCTCTCCTTCCAGATGCTCAACAACGGCGTGCACTGGGCCAGCGATTACCCCCTCTCGGTCGCGCTGGGCTACGGCTTCGGGAAGCTGGCGGTGCGCAAGGGACGGAGCTTGAAAAAGCCCGCGAAGGCTGCGCAGGGGGGGATGGACCTGCAGTGGATGCCGGCCGCTTTCCCGGACGGGTTCGGCCTCAAAGCGCGGCTGCGGTTCGGATAGCCTCCGCCCGTGCTTGATCCGGATGAGTGCCAGATCAATCCCCTGGCGGACTTGTACGATGGAATTGATGCCCTCCCCGGCGATGATTTCTCTCCGGCGTAGCTGAACTCGCATACTTGATGCACTCGGCCTCAAGCCCGGGGCGGACACGCAGACGCAAAGGCTCAATATGACCGGGGCTTTGGCTCATCACGAATCGCGCAGGAGTTCGCCTCGCTCGATGTGGGCATCTCCCTGCCCCGCGTCACGCCGGGAGTCTAGAAAAGGAGCGACGCGGCCAAGCCGGCGATCAGCGCGGAGGCCAAGCCGAAACCAAGGACGTCCTTCCAGAGCCCTTGATCCTCGATCTCCTTCCGAGCTGGAGAGGACTTTCAGGCTCTTAGGGCTCGCGCAAAAATAACTTCGCATTTTCGGACATCGCCGCATCCCGTCCGGCTGCGTTGCTCGTTGCTTACATGCCGACGGGCATGCTCGCTCCTCGCGCCTTGCCGGCCGGGCGCCTCGACGCCCGAAATTTGCGAATTAATTCTTGCGCGAGCCCTTACCAATCCTTGGGCGTCTCAGGGATCAACATCAGTCTCTCCAGTCTCCCTTCTTCGAATGATTCGCCGAATTCCCGCAGCCAGAACTTGACCTCCCCCAGGAACAAGGCTTCATATTTCGGGTGGCCGTAATGCGCGTTGTCCTTTGTGATGGACCCGTCCGGATTCTCCAGGGTAGTGCTTCCGGAGAGAGGGCCGTTGATGGGGGTTGCTGGCACATCTGCGCGGCGATTTTTCCGAGTTTCTCCATCCCCGTGGAGTTCAGCTTCATCGGCCGGTCCGCGACTTCGCGCCATTTATCGTCGAGATAATCCCGCGCCGAGTAAACAACGTCGCCTTCCCGGGCCATGCTTTCGTCAGGAACCACTATGCCACCCAGGTCGTATGCCGCGGCCGGGACCGCGAACAGCATGCCCGCAAGCCACGCGCGCGCCACCGATCTCAACAGGATGCTCTTCATTGCTTTACCCTCCTGCGGCAGAGCCGCTTTAGCGCCCTGCCGGCTTTCCGTCATAAGTATGCGGCGCCGGTGTTTGTTTTCAGTTGAGCCTGCGTCAAGCGTCTGTTTGCCTGTCCTGAGGCAGGATCGCGCTTGACCCCGACGCCAGCGCACATGAGAGCTGCAACATCAAGGGCCTGTTCGAGGGTATCTGGAAGAGGCCTTTTTCGACCAGGAGGACGTCAAGGCGCTTCTTTATCAGATCCGCGACAAAAAGCGGCATGCCGGAACCGGAATCGCGCCATCCGGCTTTTTGACGCAAGTCTGGGCCGGAAGGCGGCGGACGACCTGGACGGAGAAGGCTGGCCGCAGGCGTTCATGGAAGTAGCGCAAGGGCGCGGCGATGTCCGTTTCAGAAAGCTTGGCCTCGATCAAGGCGTAAGGCTTTTCGGCCTCGGAGATGAGGAAATCAACCTCCCGCTTCTCCTTGTCGCGCGCGTAATGGAGCCGGAAATCCCCGAAGCCCCAGTCGTTCCACGCATCGCAAAGTTTGAGCAGATGCAGAGCCAGCAGGTTCTCGAACCGCGCGCCGGGGTCCTCGATGGCCGAATAATCGAAGAGGTAGACCTTGGCCTCCCTGCGCAGGGTCCGGGCCAGTCGGCCGGCAAAGGGGCGGATCTCGAAGAGATAGTAGAGCCGGGCGAGGGATTGGATCCAGCCCCGCATGGTTCCGAAGGCGACGCCGAGGTCTTCGCTCAGCGCGTTCAAGGAGAGCGGGGCTCCGATGCGCTCGGGAAGGAGCGATACCAGGGATTCCAGCAGTCCGATGTCCCGGATTCTCGTCAAATCTCGAAGGTCCTCCCGCAGGACCAGATGATTGCGGGACCGGCGCCACCTGCGCAGGCGCCCTTCGCTGCCCGAGAAGAGCGGCTCCGGAAACCCGGTCAGCCGTTCAATCGCAGTCAGGGCCTCCTCGGCCCCCGAAGGGGCATCTGCGGCCAGGGCTTCTTTCCAGAAGTCTTCGGGCGGGCGCACGCACCCGCGGTCGGGCGCGAGCAGTTCGCCGAGCGTAAAAGGATGCAGGCGGTAGAGGCCGTAGCGGCCGAAGAGAGAATCCCCGCCGCGCTGGTAGACGTCCAGGCGGCCGCTTCCCGTGACGAGTATTTCGACGTCCCGGCCCGCGGCGTCATAGAGGCCTTTCAGGAAGCGCTTCCAGCGGGGGTATTTGTGAATCTCGTCGAGGACGATGCGAGGCCCTCCGCGCTCGATCCAGAATCCTTCGGGATTTTTCAGGATGGCCTTCCGATGGCTTTCAATATCCCAGTTGAAGTAGCCGCCGGGAGAGCGCGCTACACTGAGGAGATGCTTGGCCAGCGTGGTCTTGCCCGCCTGCCGCGGGCCGGCGATGAAGGCCATCTTCTTCTCTTCCGCGAGGAACCGCAGGATTTCCGGAGACAGGCAGCGCATGCCGATAGTTTAGCATATGACTGAAAAAAAGTCATGACCTTTTTTCATGAATATGAGGACCATGGGACGCACGATCCTTTATCTATGCTTGGCCGGCGTTCGCCCTGTCTTTAGACGAGATCTTCCGAAGGCAGCTCACGGCCGATGAGAGGGAGACAGGCCGAAATCGACGACTACATGGAGGTCGGCGAGCCCATGGAAGTCGCGCGCGAGAACGCGCGGATCTACGAAAAGCTCCTCACAAGCTTCGAGTTCCTGTAAATCGCGGATGTCGGCGATCCAGGGCCGTCATGTGAGGGCCGTGGGATCAGCGGTTCTGTAACGAGGCTTCGCCTCAGACCGACGAGTCATGCTGTCCCGCAGCCATATCGCGTACCGGCCAGAAGTGGCGAGGTCGCGCCAAATCCGACGACCATATACCGCCCTGTTGCTGCGCCGCGTAAGCTTTTGGTGATGCTTACTTTTGGATGGCGACCTGCGCAACGAAAAGTGTCGAAAATATAAGCATTTATTATGCTTGGACTTTCAGCGTTGAAGGTAAAATTTGAAAAAAGGCCGATATTTCCAGTAGATATTTGTCTCGAAGTCGCCATCGGCCCGAAAGGTTTCGATGATGCCCGTGCGCGCTCGTCGAGGAAGCTGCTTCCCGAACCCCAGAACACGCCTTTGCCCCGACGGAGGATATGGGATTACCGAATGCATACTCATTCCCGGAAGCGACCTGCTGGGAACTCGGAAGGGACCACATGTGAAGGTTCCCGACCCGGCTTCCCGAACTTCCATACGGGGTAGGTTTGGGATGTACCAGACCAAACATTTTCATGGCTCAAAAACTGTTGGCGAATTCACTGCCGCGAATACTAAAGCCTATGCGCCCGATCGACAAACCTTTCGGCTGTTTGCACATGCAGGTAGATTATACCAACGAGGGCGCGTGTTCCTATGTATAATCTCCCGCGGGAGGGCAGATGAGAGAAATCAGCCGGGTGTTCTGGGTGGTGGTTTTGGCCGCGGGCTTCTGCGGCTGCGCCAGCCAGAGGATGAGGTGCATGCCGAGGGAGACGGAGGAGGAGTGCAAGGGGAGGATTAGGTGCCCGGCGGAGTGGACGATGGAG
>JACRDO010000171.1 GCA_016212885.1 Elusimicrobiota bacterium
TCTGACGGACCTTCCACGCACTTGATGTTAATGAGCGCGCGCGGTCGCTGGCGCGCGCAACCGCCGGCCTTTGGCCGGCGGCGATGTTGTCGTTTGAAAGGCGCCTTTTACGCGCTGCGTGCGCGTGATTTTTGCCCCGACGAGCGGCCGTCGGGGCAAAAATGTCAAAAAAACAGCATGCGAATCTGCTACCTCTGTATTTCCGTGCTGGCTTACGGAATTGCTGCCGGTACGCCCGCGCAAAACCCCGCGGAGGCTGTTTTTGCTATCATCCTAACGCATGCGCAGGGGCAAGTTCATCGTCTTGGAAGGCCCGGACAAATCCGGCAAATCCACCCACGCGGCCCTGCTGATCCAGGAGCTCAAAGCCCGCGGCCTGCGCGTGGTCCACACGCGCGAGCCGGGCGGCACCGCCTTCGCCGAGGCTGTGCGCTGGATCCTCCTCTCGAACGAGTTCAAGGTGCACGCCTTGGCCGAGCTGCTCCTCTACGAGGCGGCCCGGGCCCAGCACACCCAGGACGTGCTCCTGCCCGGCCTGCGCAGCGGGGCCGTGGTGCTCTGCGAGCGCTACACCCTCGCGAGCCTGGCCTACCAGGGCTACGGCCGGGGCATGCCGCTTGCGCTCGTCCGCAGCCTCAACCGCATCGCGTCCTCGGCTCTCAAGCCGGACCTGACCCTGGTCTTGGACATCCCGGAGTCCTGCCTCAAGACGCGCGACACCTCGCGCAAGCTCGACCGGCTCGAGAAGGAGCGCCCTTGCTTCCACCGCCGGGTGCGCGAAGGCTACAGGCGCCTGGCCCGCAAAGAGCCGAAGACCGCGCTCATCAACGCGGACCGGCCCAAGGAGGAGGTCCACAAGGACATCCTCCGGCTCATCGAGCGCGTGCTCTGATGTCCTTCTCCGAGATCCTGGGCCAGCCGCGCGCCCTCGGGCGCATCCGCTCCCTGCTCCGCTCCCGCCGCCTGCCCCCGGCCCTCCTCTTCATGGGCCCGGAGGGGACAGGCAAGAAGAAGGCCGCCTTGGAGTTGGCCAAGGCTCTCAATTGCGGCGGCTCTGGAGCCGCCGTCCTCGAAGGCGCAGGCTCTTCTCCTCTCGCCGGAGAGGGCGAATCACAAGGCGACGACTCCTGCGGGCTCTGCCCTTCCTGCATCCAGGCCAACAAAGGCGTCAGCCCGGACATCCAGCTCATCGACGCGCAGTACCAGGCCATGCTCAAGTTCACGGACGAAGAGGACGGGGAAGAGAAGAAGCAGGACCTCCCCACCTTGATCGCCAAGCACAAGCTTATCCATATCAAGACCATCCGCTACGCTATGGCGAGCCTCACCCAGAGTTCATTTTCAGGCGGCTGGAAGACCGCGATCGTCGAAGACGCTCACGATCTGGTGCCGGCCGCGGCCAACGCCATGCTCAAGGCCCTGGAGGAGCCCCCGCCCAGGACCCTCTGGATCCTGGTCACGCGCCAGGATGAGCGCCTGCCGGCCACCATCCGCTCGCGCTGCCACAAGGTCCGCTTCGGCCTCCTGCCCCAGGCCGCGGTCATGGAGGTCCTGGGCTCCATGGGCCGCGAAGGCCCCCCGGCGCAGCGCGCGGCTGAGCTCTGCAACGGCTCGCTCTCGCGCGCCTTGACTCTGCTCGAGGGCCGCTGTCCGGACCCGGACGAGTGGCTGGGCGACCCGCTCGGGCCCTTCCGCATCGCGGACGCCCTGCCCCGGGAGCTGCACCTCTCCCGGCCCTTGGTCGAGGAGCATTTCATCCGCATGTCGGACCGCCTCCGGGGCGCCTACGCCTCGGCCCGGGCCCGCTCGGCCTTGAGGGAGTTCGCGGCCCTGCGCAGGGCCCTGGCTTCCAACATCGACCCGCGCCTCGCCCTGACGGCCGCGGCCCTGACCCTTCAATCCATCCCCTCATCGGAAAGACCATGAAAAAATTCTATCTGACCACGCCGCTCTACTACGTCAACGCGGCCCCGCACATCGGCCACGCCTACACCACGATCGCGGCCGACATCCTCGCCCGCTGCAAGCGTCTGCGGGGCGAAGGGGTGCACTTTCTGACCGGCACCGACGAGCACGGCGAGAAGATCGAGGCCGCGGCCAAGGCAGCCGGCAAGACCCCGCAAGCCTTCGCGGATGAGTACGCGGCGAAGTTCTCCGGGCTCTGGCCGAAGCTCTGCGTCAGCCACGACGACTTCATCCGCACCACTGAGCCGCGCCACGAGCGGCGGGTGCAGGCGGTCTTCGAGACCCTGCTTAAGACCGGCGACGTGTACAAGGGCGTCTACAAGGGCTTCTTCTGCGTCTCGGACGAGACCTACTGGACCGACACCGACGCGCCGCCGGACGAGAAGGGCCGCAGGCTCTGCCCGAACGCCGAGTGCCGCAAGCCTCTGACCCCCATGGAGGAGGAGGCCTACTTCTTCAAGCTGGCCCGCTTCCAAGCGCCCCTGATCGAGCACTACAAGGCCCACCCCGAGTTCCTCCAGCCTCCGCACCGGGCCAACGAGATCATCCGTTTCGTGGAAGACGGCCTGCACGACCAATCCATCACCCGCAGCAAGTTCACCTGGGGGGTCCCCGCGGCCTCGGCCCCGGGCCACGTGGTCTACGTCTGGTTCGACGCCCTGCTCAACTACATCACGGCAGCCGGCTACAACCCGCCGGGCCTGGCCCAGGCTGACGCCTCGGCGCCGGGGGCCTTTGAGGCCCTCTGGCCGGCCGACGTCCAGTTCGTGGGCAAGGAGATCTACCGCTTCCACGCGGTCACCTGGCCGGCCATGCTCATGGCCCTGGGCCTCCCCCTGCCCAGGACCGTGTTCGCCCACGGCTGGTGGACCGTCGAAGGCGCGAAGATGTCCAAGTCCAAGGGCAATTTCGCAGACCCCATGGAGTTCGCGGCCGAGTACGGCGCGGACGCTTTCCGCTACTTCCTTTTCCGAGAGATGCCTTTCGGCAATGACGGCGACTTCTCCAAGGAAGCCTTCAAGAAGCGCTACAACTCCGAGCTGGCCAACGACCTCGGCAACCTCGTAAGCCGCGTCTCCCAGATGGTGGAGAAGTACCTGGAGGGTATCCTGCCCGAGACCCAACCCTCCGGGGTCTCCCTCGCCCCGGAGGTCCTGGCCCAAGCGCCTGCCGTTGCCAAGGCCATAGACGACCTGGCCTTCCAGGAGGCGCTCAACCTCATCTGGGCGGTTGTCCGGCGCTTGAACGAGCACGTGGACAAGCAGAAGCCGTGGGAGAAGGCGAAGACGGACCCCTCGGCCGTGCCCGGCGTGCTCTTCGACCTGGTCTGGTGCCTGCGCGCCGTGGCGGTCTGGATCGAGCCCTTCATGCCCCAGGCAGCAGGCCGGATGCAGGGCCAGCTCGGGTTCACATCGCCGACCTCATGGGACTGCGAGGACGTCCTCAAGGGCCCTTGCGGCGCGCGGGTGCGCAAGGAAGCGGCTCTTTTTCCGCGCAAATAGTCCCTTGACAACTCCGGCCCTCAGGGCTTACACTGTATTATCAAGAGGTGGATGATATGACTAATCTCCTGTTGAACGTGCTTCTCCTGGCCGCCCACCAGCAGGCCTGGGCGCAAGGCTCCTTCGGAGCCCAGCAGACGGACCCTCCGGCTGAGACCAATCCTGTCCAGCAGCCGCAGGAACAGCCGAACCTTCCTTTCGTCATCGCCCCGGTCAAGCCATTGGAGGCGCCCCGGGTCTCCCAGCCTGCGGCTTCGGAGTCCGCCCCGGCCCCTTCAAGGGGCGGGTCCGCCAAGAGCGACTCCTCCTCCTCGGCGAGCAGCGCTCCGAAATGCCCGACCGGCTACGAGCTGTTCACCGACGCATCCCGCAGGAACTCCTGCAGGAGGGCCTGCCCCTCAGGCGAGACCCGCAACGACAAAGGCTACTGCCAGAAGACCAACCAGCAGCCCATGATGCCCGCCGCGGGACAGGGCTCGGACAATTCCGCGAAGGACCAGAACACCCCGACCCACCCGGATGCCGCGGGCCCGAACTTCACGGAGACCGTCAATGGCCTCAAGAAGGCCCAGGCCAAGATCGGCATCGCGAAGCTGAAGATCATGCAGATGACGGACGCCTTCATCAAGGAGCAGATGCTGGCCGCGGTGGAGGCCGCTGAGAAGCAGCTCCAGTCGGCCTATGCGAGCCTCTCGGAAGCGGCGAAGAGCCTCGACGCGGCGCGCGCCGGCATCCGCAAGGCCAACGAGACCATCGAGAAGGTCCTCAAGCAGAACTACCAGGACCTGCAGACCGAGGACTCCGCGGTCCAGGCCACCGACAGCCTCATCTCGGCCATGACGCCCAAAGCGCCCAACGCCTCGGGCAACCCCGCGGACGCGACCTCCAAGAGCCAAAAGGTCCAGGCCATCGCGGACCAGAGCAATCAGCTCAACGAGGCGCAGAGGGCGCTCCAGGAAGCGGAGAAAAGCGTCGCCTCCGCGCGCAGCGCCATCGACAAGCAGGCCTCCATCGACATCAAAGCCCAGGCCGCGGCGGTGGGCAAGGTCCACGACTCGAGCAAGATCAAGGGGACCGGCGGCAACGAATCGCAGAAGATCATCCTCGAAGCCGCCGCGGCCCTCGAGACCGCGCGCCAGGCCGGCAACAAGGCGCACCAGACGATGATCGCGGCCAAGGCCGCCTCCGACAAGTCGCTCGAAGCCGCGCGAGCGGCCGTGCAGGCCATGTCCTCGGCCAAGTCTCCTGTGACCTCCGCGGCCCAGACCGCCTCCTCGAGCCACGGCCAGGTCCTCGCGGCCAAGGCCCAATACGACGCGGCCATGGCCATGGTTCCGCCGAACGCCGCGATGATGCAGGCGGCCGTGCAGAGCGCGCAGACCGCCATCACGGCCGCGCAGGCCTCCGTGGAAACGGCTTCGAAGAGCGTCCAGGCCGCATCCGCGAAGCAGAACACGGCCAGCGACATCGCCGACAACGCCAAGTCTTCTGAAGAGAAGGCGAGCCAAGCCCTGGGGACAGCTAAAGACCTCTGATGTTCCGCGCCGCACCCTGGGCCTCCCTGGCCCTGGTCTCCTGCGCGCTCTGCGCCTGCCAGAGCGCGCTTTAGATGTTCTGCTCAGGCTCTTTGGGCCGCCGGATGACGAGGCCCATGAGCCCGGAGAGCACGTAGAACACGAATATCAGGAAGATCGCGTTCTGGGGGTAGAAGTAGACCAGGACCGTCGCGGCCAAAACAGCCGCGACAATCTTGAGGTTGCGTCCGCGGGCGAGGTGCTTCTGCTTGAACGCGGAGTAGGGGATGGTGGAGACCATGAGCAGGCCGATCCCCGCCACGAGAAAGGGGCCGATCATCGCCAGCGCTGGGATGAGGCGCATCACGGGCCCGAGGGCGTGCACGGGCTGGCCCTGCTCCACGATCTCATAGAGCAGGACGAACGCGGCCAAGAGCCCTGCCCCGGCCGGGATGGGCAGGCCGGTGAAGTGGGTCTTGGACCCCTGCCCTGTGAGCGCGATGGCGTTGAAGCGTGCCAGGCGCAGGGACCCGCCCAGCGCGTAGATGAACGCGGCCAAGGCCCCCCAGATGCCGTAGTCCTTCAACAAAAGCCCGTACATCATGTAGGCCGGGGCCACGCCGAAGGTGAGGAAATCCGCCAGGGAGTCGAACTCCACCCCGAAGGTGCTCTCCCCGTGCACGAAGCGCGCGATGCGCCCATCCAGCATGTCGAAGGCGATGCCGGCCAGGATGCAGGTCGCCGCCGCGCTGTACTCGTTGACGTCCGCGGCCAGCAGGGCGAAGAAGCCGCAGGCCATGTTCCCCATGGTGAAGATGGAGGGCGCGAGGACCTGGCCGGAGCGCTTGAGCTTTTCTTTATCCACGGTCCCTCCACTCCGCCACGGGGGTCAGCCCGCCGTAGACCTTGTCCCCGGGCTTGACCACGGGTTTCGCGCCCGGGGGCAGCCTCAGCGCGGCCTGGGAGCCGAATTGGATAAGCCCGTAGCGCTCCCCTGCCGCCACCTTGTCCCCCTTCTTGACCCAACAGCGGATCCTGCGCGCCAGGATGCCCGCGATCTGCTCCACCTCCAGGTTTTCCTTGCGTCCCTCAGGGGAGATGCGCACCACATTGCGCTCGTTCTTGCTTGCGCCCGGCTTCATGGCTATCAGGAAGGTTCCCGGCTCGTAGCGCACCTCCTCCACGGTCCCCGCGCAGGGCGCGCGCTGGATGTGCACGTCGAAGAGAGAGAGGAAGATGCGGATCGTCTCGCCGTCATCCGTGCCTTCTTTGGCTACGCTGAGCACGGTGCCGTCGCCTGGGGAGTAGATGGTCGCGGGGCATTTCGGCGTGATGCGCTCGGGGTTGCGGAAGAAGAACGCGCAGAAGCCCGCGAAGAGCACGCCGGTCAGGATCATGGCCGCGCCGATGTGCTTGTTCGGCAGAAGATAGCCGATCGCCGCCGCGGCGAACCCGGCCAGGATGAACGGCAGGCCTTCGAGAGCTATGGACATTCTGATCGTGGGCAGGGAGGGACTTGAACCCTCAAGACCCAGATTCCACCACATTCTAGGAAACTTTGGCCGGATATTGGCCGGACAAATGCGTGTTGCGGTCGACGACTTGAACTTATCCCGGCTTCGCCGGGGACTTTTCGGCCCTCCGTTGTGGCCGACGTAAACATGCGTAAACCCATCTTGCTTCGACGAGAGGGTCGGCATCATGCTCGCCAATGATGTGAGCCCATCGTCGGATAATCTTTGGTTCACTCAAAAACTTTCTTCGTCAGGCGTCACCTTGAGTGTAAATTATGATGGAAATAGCGATACTTTCTGCACGCCTACCCGGAAAATCCGGGTAGGCATGCAGAAA
>JACRDO010000172.1 GCA_016212885.1 Elusimicrobiota bacterium
ATACAGTGCAGCCAGTAACATGCATCAACCAGTAGGTGAAAGTCCAACTCCGGCAATTGTCCAGTTCGGCCGGATAGCTGACCCGACTACCGAAGAGGCAACGAATCGGTGGCAGGCTCGGGTGACAAAGCCCTTGCCGCTCGCGAAAGCGGGTGGGAGCGACAAGAAGGGCGAGCAAGCCAGAGGGCCGCAAGATAAACGAATGTCTGCAGCGCCGAAATTGACACCCCAGAGAAATCGCGTTCTGGGATTATCGTCAGGGGCCGAGCCGGTTGTATCGCGTGCGAAGGCCGATGCGGCAGGGGAAGAAATGGACTATTGCACCCTGCTGACCTACCGGCGTATGGGGCGCGGCACTTTGGGAAGGTGGATGCGTCAAAGCTGGGAAGGTCCCGTTGCTGGCCGAGAGGCAAAGACCCGCTCCGCAAGGTCTCATGAAACCGAGGGAGGGGAGGCCGCGGGACCCGCGCATGGGCTCGTAGTAGCGAGGAAGTCCCTGTCATGGGGATGGAGCGAAGGAGCCCTGGGCATGATGCCGATTGGAGAGAACGGGGGCCGGACTCTGAGCCGGGTAGTTCTCGTATCTCCCCAAGCGGCCAGGCCGGTGGTAAACAGGGGACACTGACATATGGAGTGCTCGACGGAAGGCCGCCGGAGAATGTTATGCTTGAAACCGGATTCCCGAAATGGGACCGTCCGGGATTTTAGAGGGGACGAATGGAAACATCGAACTGGCCCGTTGGCCCTGCGGATGCGCCATCGTTCTACTCAACAATCTTCGGGCTCTGCGAGGCGGCGCTGTCATGCGAGATAGCATATAGGCCTTTAGGACTCGCCGGCCAGGGCCGAATGACCTAAGGCCGGAATAGGCCTTTAGGCCCCAACGCAATGTGGGCCCATGCGTGGGCAAGGCGTCAAAACACAATAATTGCTATATTTGAAACGGTGATTTTCAGCATAGGGACCGACATCATCGAGGTGGGGCGCGTCGAGAGGGAGCTCCGCAGGAGGAACGGGTTCAAGGAGAAGGTCTTCGCGCGAGGGGAGGTCCGCTGCTGCGAGTCCCGCCGCGGCAAGGCCCGCAGCTACGCCGCCAGGTTCGCCGCGAAAGAAGCCTTCCTTAAGGCTCTCGGCGCCGGCTTGAGGGGCCCTCTCGCGTTCCATGAGATCGAGGTGGTCAACGACAAGCTCGGCAAGCCCGGGATCGTCCTGCGCGGGAAAACCAAAGCCTTCTGCGCGCGCAAAAGGATCGGTCGCATCCACGTCTCAGTGTCGCACGGCAGGGACTTAGCCACGGCCGTGGTCCTGCTGGAGAGCCGCGCAACGACTCGGGAGGATTCGCCATGAAGGGAGTCGTGACATCCAACATCGGTTCTTACGAAGAGCGACTGAAGGGCTTCGATTGGTCCATCGCCGAGACGGAGCTCGGCTACAAGAAAGGGGACGACATCAACATCGGCTGGTATTGCTCCGACCGCATCTGCCGGATGGGCAGCGGCGCCAAGACCGCCCTCATCTGGGAGGGGATGTCCGGCGAGAAGCGCTACACCTTCGACGAGCTCAGGCGCGCGGCCAACGCCGTCGCGGCCTACCTCAAAGGCCTGGGCATCCGGCCCGAGGACCGCGTGTGCCTCTTCCTCGACAGGATCCCGGAGCTCTATTTCGGCTTCCTGGGGGTCTTGAAGACCGGCGCCATCGCGCAGCCGCTCTTCTCCGCCTTCGGGGAGGAGGCCCTGCGCGTGAGGATGGAGAACGCAGGAACGCGGGCCGTCATCACGCAGCGCAAGCACGCCGCCAAGGTGCGCAAGATCATCGACAAGCTCCCGCAGCTCGAGTTCATCATCCTGGTTGACCACGA
Organism: Elusimicrobiota bacterium; assembly: GCA_016212885.1. Classification (GTDB taxonomy): domain Bacteria; phylum Elusimicrobiota; class Elusimicrobia; order UBA1565; family UBA1565; genus UBA9639. The sequence continues at coordinate 1,859 of JACRDO010000172.1, forward strand.
CGGCAAGAAGCCCCTGCTGGCGCGCGAGACGGCCTTTTCGCTGGAGGGCTGCGCGCCCGTGGAGCATTTCGAGTGCCATTCAACGAAGGCGGAGTCCCCCTCGGTCCTGCACTACACCTCGGGCACGACCGGCCAGCCCAAGGGGGTCAAGCACGTCCATTACTCCCTCATCGCCCAGTACCTCACGGCCAAGTGGGTGCTCGACCTCAAGGAGGACGACATCTACTGGTGCACCGCGGACCCCGGCTGGGTCACCGGCACCTCCTACGGCATCATCGGGCCCTGGAGCCAGGGCATCACCCAGTGTGTCCTGGACGTCGGCTTCTCCGCCGAGGCCTGGTACAAGTTCATCGAGAAGAACAAGGTCACCCTGTGGTATTCCGCCCCCACGGCCATCCGCTCCCTGATGAAGGCCGGCGACGCCGCGCTCAAGAAGCACGACCTCTCCTCGCTCAGGCACCTGGCCAGCGTGGGCGAACCGCTCAATTCCGAGGCGGTCCTCTGGTCGGAGAAGGTGTTCGGGCTCCCCTTCCACGACACCTTCTGGCAGACGGAGACGGGCTGCATCCTGATCGCCAACGTCCCGGGCATGAGGATCAAGCCGGGCTCCATGGGCAAGCCCTTCCCGGGGATCACGGCCGCGGTCGTGGACCCCAAGACGCACGAGCCCATCCAGGACGCGGGCAAGGTCGGGCTCATCGCCATCCGGCCGGGCTGGCCGGCGATGATGCGGACCTATTGGAACAACGAGAAGGCGTACCAGGGCAAGTTCAAGAACGGCTGGTACCTCACGGGCGACCGGGCGCGCATCGACAAGGACGGCTACTTCTGGTTCGTGGGCCGCGACGACGACGTCATCAACACGGCCGGCCACCTGGTAAGCCCTTTCGAGGTCGAGTCCGCCCTCCTGGAGCACCCCGCGGTCGGGGAGTCCGCGGTCGTGGCGAAGCCCGACGAGGTGAACATGGAGGTCGTCAAGGCCTTCGTCTGCCTCAAGCCCGGGTTCACGGCCTCCTTCGACCTGGACCTCGAGATCATGAACTTCGTCCGCAAGAAGCTCTCCCCCCTCGCCATGCCCCAGCAGATCGAGTTCGTGGACTCCCTGCCCAAGACGCGCAGCGGGAAGATCATGCGCAGGCTCCTGCGCGCCAAGGAATGGGGCGAGGAGATAGGCGACACGTCCACTCTGGAGGAGGAGGAATAATTAGGAGACCCCCGCACCTATAGGCCTGCGAAGCCAATCCAAGCCTGAGGGCGTAATTGTTGACTTTTAGGGTTTGGGCTGCAGGTTCGACAGATCCTCACGGATGAGGCGACGTGTTTCCTCGGACTTTGTGACCTCGAGCGCCTTCCGCAGGGACCTTTCCGCGTGGCTCCTGTTGCCTTCCCGGAACAGACATAGCCCCATGCCCCTATATGCACGAGCCACGTGCTCGTCGCTCGCGCCGATCTCGCTCGCAAGCCGTATGGCCTGGGCGCAAGCCGCCTTGACATCCGCGCAAGCGCCTTCCAGGAAAAATACGTGCCCCAGCCGCTCGAAATACCTGATCCAGCGAGGATCGCGCGCTGGGATTCGGATGACGGCTTCCTGCAGCTCCTTCTTGGCCAGATCAAGATCGTTTCGCGCGATGGCTTGCTCCGCCTTTTGGAAACGTGTTTCGGGCGAGGCGGGAGGCAACCCGACAGGCAGGGCGGCTCCTGCAGGTTTTTCTCGTTCCTCATGCTCATCCTCTTCGATCTTCGGGAATTCCACGGACTCGCCCCAGGGGATCGTCAGGCTGATCCGGTGCGCGCTCCCCAACTCGCCCAGCAGCACGAAGGCGTAGCCTACCTCGAAACCCCCGTTGAATATCCACCCCAGCCCCATGGCGAGTCCTGAGCCCGCGTCGTTGCGTCCATTGAAGCCGGCGCGGAGCGCCATCCGGTTGCCGACCATGGCTTCTGCCCCTGCCGCGAACGAGACGCTCTCGCTGCGCTCCTTGCTCAGGTCGAGCGATAGGGTGGCGATCCGGCCAAGCCTGTACGCTGCGCCGAGGCGGACGTTCAACGGGAGATTCTCCCTGGCCTGACGAAACGTCACCGTCGGCCCCATATTCTGGATGGCGAACCCAAAAGCCAGGGCCCGCAGTGCAGGGGGAGTATAGAGAAGCCCGACGTCCGTCGCATAGGCGCTGGCCGATACGTCGTCAATGGCCTCCCGGATCAACTTGAAAGCCGCGCCCAGGCCCAGGTCAGGCCTGATGGAACGTCCGTAGCCGATCCCTAGCGCCAAATCCCTGGCGCCGAAAGAGCCGGAGCCGTCCGGGTTGGATATCGTCGTGCGCGGGATGTCGCCGTAACTCAGGTGATTGGCGCTCAACCCTACGCCCTGCCGGAGCGCCAGGCCGAGATAGTCCTGGGAGATGCCTGCTGCGTATTGGTTGCGCATCGCGGTGAACTCATGCCGCTGGATGCGGCCCAGGCCCGCGGGATTGTAGTGCAGGGCGTTCGCGTCGTTGGCCAGGGCCGTGTAGGCGCCGCCCATGGCCACGGCTCGGGCATTTGCGTCCAGGAACAAAAAGTCGAACGGCTCCCGGCCGGCAGAGCCGGCCGAGGCCGCGCCAGGATGGCAGGCGCACGAGATGCAGAATATGAGCCGCGCCAGCCGTTTCATCGGATGATGGCCACCTTCTTGATCACCGCCTTCTGCCCCGGGCTGGCAATCACCGCGAGATATACGCCGGTGGCGACGTCAAAACCGTTGCTGTTCTTGACGTCCCACCGGATGCGTCCCGATGTCGTCGCGGTTCCCAGTTCCCGGACCAGCCGCCCGCTTACGGTATAGACCCTGACAGTCACCTCGTCCGGAAGATGGTCGAAGATGACGCCCGAGTTTAGGTCCGTTGCGTTAAATGGAACCCCGTTGTCCGCTCCCACGCTGTTCGGCTTGTACGGGTTGGGATAGACACGCAGGCCGCGCAGGTCCGCGTGGGCCGGCACGAAGACGGCGAAGAAACTCAGGTGCGGGGTGTGGCCGGTGAGCGTTTTGCTCTCCATGTCCACCAAGGTGTCGGATTCGCGCTTCCATTGGCCCGATCCCGCGTCGTAGGCGTAGATACTGAGCTCATCAGCGCGCGCCAGTGTCCCGTCCACGATGCCGTCGAGGTTGTCATCACCGTAACCGAATGTGAGGACAGCTGTCTTGCCTGCATTCAGGGCTGTCTGGCCGTTTGAGAGGCTGATTTCGGCCACGATGCCTGTGCCGCGCAGTCCATTGGATGGCGCGGGCGCGCCGACAGGGTTGTTGACAATGGTGAGCGTTGCGGTCGAGGCATCCAGGGCCCCGGCAGGCAGAGCCACGCGCGTCAGGCAGACAGCATCCCCGCATGCTGAATCCACCATGTTGGAAATAGTGTCATAGACGCGCTGGTCCTTTTGTATCCGGCCCCCTCCAAGGTTGAACTCGCGCAGATCAAAGCCTGCCGGGTCAACGGTGACCGCAACGCTGGGCGGCGCGCTATCAGGCATGCCCGAGGAGCCCGTTGCCACAACACGCAGATCATAGTTCGCAGGGGTCAGGCCCACTACGTTCCAATGGACGCAGAACGGGGACGCCATGTCCGGATTGGGCTGCAAGCCGGCAGGAATGATGTCCTGCCATGCGGAGGCGCTGGAAGCCTTGTATTGGAACAGCACCTGCCTGACTTGCGAAGGTTTGCCGAGGATTATCTCGGCCAGGACAGTCACGCTGTCCCCTGCCAGCCTCAGGCCCGCAGCCGGGGTCCTTACAGCGGCCCGAACTCCTGAGAGGCTGTCCAGGGCCACGGCAGAAGCCTCCACCGAGGCGTTCTTCTCCTCCTGCCCCTCCTCGTCCTGGGCCCGCAGGCCGAAGCGGTAGGCCACGCCGGACCCCAGCGGCGGGGTCGTGAAGCTCGTTGTTGAGCCGGCGAGAGAGGAGAAGGTCACGCTGTAGTCTACGGTTCCGGCCCCATTGTCGAAGTAGAGGTTGTAGCGCACGACATCGGTGGAGGGCGAGAGGCTCCAATCTAGCCGGATCCTGCCTCCGCCCATCGGCGCGGCGGAGAGCCCGCTCGGCGGCAGAGGCGGCAGGCCCGGAACGAACGTGCTGACCGATGCGTCGTAGCCGGCAGGGACCCCGTCGCCGTTGAGCGCGCGGACCCGGAAGTAGTAGGTAGCTGGGCCGGCCAGGCCCGCGACCGTGTGCGTGTCGCCCGCGACTGAGGCGGCCAGGGTGAAAGCCGAGTCGTCCGTGGAGCGTTTGATCTCGAACATTGTGCCGGCCGGGTTCGTGTTCAAGAGCCAGGACAGGGTGACGCTGGTGAAGTGGACCGCCGTAATCGTCGTGCCGGTGGCCGTGGTGGCCAGAGTGAAAGCGGTAGCTGGGGGCGACAAGGCGCCGGCTCCTGTGGCGTTGCGGGCCGCGATGCGGATCCCATAGGCGGTGTTGGTGGCCAGGACCGTGTCCATAACGGTCGGCAAGACGACGTTCCCAAGGGAAGCGCCGCTCGATGCTCTGAAAACATCGTAGGAAACCACGGTGGGCCCGGCAGTGTTGGTCCAGCTCCAACTGATAGAAGACACTCCCAGGGCCGTCCCTGTCAGGCCGCTCACTGTGCCAGGCAGGGTCTGGGTGGATGCGATGTTCGCGAAGATCGTCGGAACAGAGTCGCCGTTGGCTGCCCTGACCCGGAAATAGTAGGTGGTTCCCACATCCAGGCCGAGCAAAAAGGTCGCTGGAACCGTGAGACCGGCTGCCAGGGGCACAGGCGTGGAGAAATTGGCAGCGAAGCCGTCGGTCGAGGCCGAGACCTCGTATCGTGTCCCGATTGGATTTGTGTTGATTGTCCAACTGAGCGCCACGGCTGTGGGGCCCACCCCGTCCATTTGCAGGCCGATGGGCGAAGCTGCCTGCGTGTAGGTGGTGGCCGGCTGGCTCAGGCCGGCTGAGCCGCTCGCATTGAACGGCTCCACGCGCAGCCCAGAGGCCGTATTGGTGGAAAGCCCTGTTCGGACGTAGCCGGGCGCTGCCATCTCGGCGAGCAGAACGCTGCTCGACGCAGAGTAGACCCGATACCGGGAGGTCGGCCCGCTGGAATTCCAGTTCCATGTGATGGAGGAAGCGCCGAGCGCGCTGCCGGCCAATCCTGTGATCGCCGCGGGAATAGTCTGGGTTGAGATGATATCGCTGAAAGCGGTCTCCTTGCCGCCCCCGTTCCGGGCCCGCACGCGTAGATAATAGGTCGTTCCAGGTGAGAGGCTGAAGAACGTGGTGGCAGTCGCGGTGAGATTCGCCGCGAAAGGCACGGGTGTGGAGAAAGCCGTTGTGAAGCCGTCCGTGGACAGGGATAGCTCATAGGGCGTGTTTGGCGGGTTGCCTCCGGCTCCCCATCCCAGCGTCAGGCTGGAAACGGAAACGGCCGCGACAGCAACGTTTGCAGGCAGGCTGGCGAGGGTGAATGCGCTCAACTCGTTCGAGTACGGGGAGAACAGGTTGTCGGGAGGCAGGACATGGGCGCGCAGCCGAACGTAGTAGCGCATATTCGGACCTAGGTTCGGGATCGCGGCAGACTGTGTTCCGCCAGAGCCGGGCTTGTCCGTGGAAGCCGCCCCTGCCCCGGTGTTGGCCGGCCCGGAAGCCGTGCCTGATGAGATGACGAACTCGTCCTCATTTACGGCGTTGTCCGTCCACTGGGCTGAAAGCTGGGTGGAGCTGTCAGCGGTCAGTACGGTCAGCGTGGGAGCCGATGGGATGAAGGCATATGTGACCGAAACCGTCGCGACGGTGGGGGTGGCGAAGGTTTGGGAGGAACGCAGCACCGCCAGGTACTGAAGCCAACGGTCATTGGCCAGGTCCTGGTGCTGCGGGTTGATCGGTTCGTTGCCTTCGGGGCTCGTGTAGTAATCGCCTGGCCCGGTCGGCCCGAGCCACTGAGTCCATGCTCCGGGAAACCCGCTGCCATTGTCCGGAGCAGTCCTGAGCTGGAACTGCGCCGTGGTGCCGGATGGGAAGGTCCCCTGCCAGATGATTTTTTTGGGCTTGCTGGATGCGGCGCCGGTATCGAAGGCCGATGAGACCAGGGCGGCGCTCGCCGCAGTCTGGGCATATGTGATCGTGATGTCGGCAAGGACGGCAGCTGTGGAGATGTTCGTGGTCGTGAAAGTCGCGGAATACTGCACGTAGCGCGCAGGGCTGAAAGACGACAGGGAGCCGTTGTTGGACGCGGCAGTAAACTTCCCGCCATTCGACCAGGTTCCATCAGGGATAGGCGTGTTCCCAGCGCGAAAACCTATGCCCAGGCTGACCGAAGGAGGGGATTGTGCGGCCGGGTTCCACGAGATCGCGCCCAGGCTGGACAGGTTGCCGGTGTCGAACACGGATGAGATGTATGTCCCTGAGGAGATCGCGCGGTACGCGAGAATCTGGTTGAAGTCCGACACGCTCCCGCTCGAAGCCCCGAAGATGTAGACGCGGCCGCTCCTCTCGTCGTAGGCGGCCGCCATGCCTCCGCGCGGGCTTGGAAGCCTCACCGGACGCACGGTCGCGGTGTCGGCCACAGGGTCGAATTCGACGATATCGTCCAATGGGCCGAAGTCCTTGCGTATGCCGCCGAAGATGAGAATCTTCCCAGTCGGCGGATAGTAGACCGCCGCGCTGTTTTGACGCGGACTGGGCAGCGCGGCGCTCATGGCCCTCGTGCTGTCAGCCACAGGGTCGTACTCGATGATCTCGGCAAGGTCCGTCCCGGACCCATTCGACCCGCCAAACACGTATATTTTGTTGGTCTGAGGAGAATAAGCGGAGGTGATGCGCCATCGAGGGGACGGCAGGGCAACGGTTTTGATTTCGGCTGAACCCGCCACGGGATCTTCCGCAAAAATAACATCGGATAGTCCATCAGAAAAGCAAAAGTTGCCACCAAAAACATAGAACTTGCCGTCTCCTGGGAAGTATGCTCCCGTGCCGTACCCGCCACATGGCGGGCTAGGGTAACCGTCGCATTGCGACCATATTTGTTCTTCGAACAACGGATCCCAGGCCTGGCAGAGATTTGATGATCCTCCGGAAATCATGTCGACTCCACCAACCATGAAGATTTTCTTCGCACCGGGGATATAGCCTGCCGCCATCCCCGCGCGATCCCATTCAAGGGCATTTCTCTTCACTGACAAAGAGCCTGTCACCGGCGAGTACCTGAAGACATCGCTGCTGGCTCTGACCGCTGCGACCGTAGCTCCGCCCAGCACGAAGATGTTGCCGCTTACAGGATCGTAGACCGCTGCTGCGTCCCCTCGGCCTTCAGGGAGCGTTGTCGCTTTGACGGTGACGGTCACTTCCACAACCATGTGCAGGAAGGCACCGGCCCCCGATCCGGACACTGCGGCCGAACTGAAGACGCTTCCTGCGCGGTTAAAGCCGGACTCCCCTGCGCTGTCGTCCGTCTGGAGCCATGACCTCGCCATGTTCTGCTTGATCTGAATGCCTGTGCTCAGGATGACGATATTGCCGTCCTGCGAGTCATATGCGGTCCAGCCTGAACCGATGCTCGTGGTGGACCCTGGGACCTCTCCTCCCTGCCAGTCGTCCTGTAGGAATTCCGCCGCATGCGCGGAAGCGGCGAACAAGACCGACCAGATCAGCAGGATATGGCGTGTCATCAAGCTCAAGCCGAACTCACCCATATTATAGAATAGGAGAATACTGCCGCCAATCACGAAGAAATTCCGAAAACTCAAGGCCCGGCCAAGTTTCAATTTCAAATTGAAAGGTTTCGTTTTGAAAATAGGTTGCATTTTCCCAGTTTTCCTGTTATATAAGAGAGTAGGCTGACAAGGGCCGCAGAGTTCAGCCTAACGACCAAGCAGGAGGCAGGGATGCGCCGGGCAAAGTCACGCATGCCGTCCACGGCAGCCGCAGCAGCGTTCGTGAGCGTCTTAACCGCCATCATGCTCCAGCCTCCACTCCAGGCTGAGAACCACTATTCAAAGCCTCACCGGAACTGCCGCATCCTCGGTGCGGTCACCCTGCCTATGCGCCAGGCCAGGAAGCGCGATGCGATGCCTGCCCGGGCCGGGTGGCACCTCCAGAACGGCGCGGATCTGGTGTTCGTCAACGGGAGCACGGTAACGGCCCTGAATCCTGAGACCGGCGCTCAAGCGGTCCTGGCTGAGGGCGTCCCACTTGAGCATCAAGTGCAGGCCGGCGCTGGGCCGTCCGGCATCTATTCCGTGACTGCCCCGCGGATTGCAAGAGGGTCCACGGACACCATCGTGGCAAGGGGATACGCTCCTGGGACGTATGAGCTCCTGTGGACCCAGCGCCCATTCAGCAAGGGGACGCTCCCGCTCATCGCCATGCCGCTCGCCGACGACACAGGCGTCTTCCTGGGGGCGGGCAATCAAGTTACGCTGCGGAGGGCATCTGATGGCAGCGAGATATGGAGACGCGCGCTGGATTCCCTTGCGGGCTCATACCCTGCGCTCAGCAGCCAGACGATTGTGCTGCACACCACAAATGGCATGGAGGCGCTCTCCCTGTCCAACGGCAGGACCCTGTGGCAGCATCCCATTGACGCTGCCGCTTTCAATCCGTCGCGCGCCGTGGTCATCGAAGGCAGCAGGGTTTACTTTCCCATGGGCGAGCGCACAGTGGCTGCCCTGGATCTCGAAACCGGGACACTTCTGTGGGAGAGCGCGGCCCTGCCCTCCCTGATCGATTACCGGCATCCGGTCATCGCAGGCGCTGATGGAATCTATGTTCCTTTATATGGCGGCCTTGCCCGCCTTTCCTTGGAGGGAACGCTGGCTTGGTCAAGGCGCTATGCGTTTATGAACATGCGGCAGATGGGGCCATCCATGGTTTTGGCGGCGAACGCGGTGTTCATCGGCGGAGCCGACGGGATATACGCCTTGTCGCCGGACGCAGGCGATGTCCTGTGGAGCGAGGAGGGCCTCGGGCAGATCGTGAGCATCGAGTACATGGCGCCGCGCGTGGTGGCTGTAAATTCCCAGGGCGCGATGTATGTGTTTGAGCCGTAGTTTGCCATGAGCGAGCGATTCTGGAGACTAGGTTTGTTCAGCGCCTTCCTGGCCGGGCCGGCTTTTCCCGGCATAGGCGCGGCCCAGGAGATGCCCAAGTTTGCGTTCGTCACGGACCCGGTGCACGACAATGTCCATGTGGCCGACCTTGTTAACTCTACTGTAGGACATTTGGCACATGGCTAAGCCTGACGGTATCCCACGACGGAGGCAAGCAGCGGAACTTTTTCCAGTGATCAATCCGACTTTGTTCCGTTCTTTGGAGCCTGCCGGTGAGTTTGCGGGCGAGCCA